>DATKIS010000818.1:0-16723 GCA_035543975.1 Pyrinomonadaceae bacterium | reverse complement strand
TAAATCTGAGTCGAGCATGCACCGCCTGTTAGCGGATGATGCCGGGCGCCCCGCCTGTCAATCCTGTGGCGCTCAACCCGTGGGCGAGCCACTTCCCCGACCGAGTCATCAACTCCCATCGTTTGGGCGTTCGCTCATACTGGTCGTCATTGGGACATTGCTAACCCTCATTTTCGTGGGTCAGACCATCATTGCCGCGGTCGAGATTGCGCCACTGAGCCTGCCTACCCCGCTAACGCTAGCGTCAATAATTCCGGCTGGTCTCCTGGATTTCAAAACCTGGCTGGCTGCCGCCGAAACCGCGTCATGGCGTCTGAAGTGGCTGATGATCCCGCTAACGCTGCTAGTTCTTTTCGGCAGCCGCAAGCTCTATCGTTCGATTAAGCAGTCGCCAGCACAGTTTTCGGGCCTCCGCTACGCGCGCCAAGGGTACCTGGCTTCGGCCGCCGTTCCCTTCTTGGTATTGGTTCTAATCGGCATCACCGTCCCGACCCGTCTAACGCACCGGAACTGGGGCATCGAAGCCAGAGGCTACGCGCACATCCATAGGTTTGATCGGGCTCAAGAGGACTATCGAGCGAAGACTGGTGGAATAACCAGCGATCCCAATGATCTCCTTAAGGAGCTTCCTGATCCGGACGGCTCGCTGGCCGAAGCACTGAAGAGTCTGGATACCTCCGGCTACAAACCTACTGCTGATTTGGCGGCCGTGCCTACCCAGAAGCCTCAACAATTGAGAGGCGCAGTTATCAAGAATGCTTCGATCAGTACAGCCGATGACGTACCAGGCGAACGGCTGTCGTTCACCAACTACGAACTTCCCTTGCCCGGGCCGGACAAGATCGCTGGCACTGAGGATGATCTGATTGTCCGCGACGGCGTCATCTACAAGGCCGCGGAAGATCCTCGGCGTAGTGCCAACGCAACCGGATCGAGCCAAACCCGCAAACCCTAAAGACCCGAAGTCTATTCCCTCGACGTATATCTTGCTCTGCGGCTCTGCCGCCGTCCGGTTGGTAAAGCTCTGCCTTACCGTAGGGCCGTGTTTGGATTTCGAGGCTATGCCTCCGTGGAGGTATGGCCTCCAGAGAAATGAGAACGCTGGGCCACGCCAGGTCTACTCGTCCCAGGCTGGATGAACTTAATGTTTCGCAAGATTCTAATTGCCAACCGTGGTGAGATCGCCGTTCGAATAATTCGGGCGTGCCGCGACCTGCGCGTTTCACCCGTCGCCGTCTACTCCGAAGCTGATGCCGGCGCAGTGCATGTGGGAATGTCTGACGAAGCAGTCTGCATTGGGCCTCCCGCCTCCGTTCAAAGCTACCTCAATATTCCAGCTATCATCGACGCTGCCAGGACAACCGGCGCGGAAGCAATTCATCCGGGCTATGGCTTTCTGGCTGAGAATGCCGACTTTGCTCAGGCAGTTACCGAAGCCGGCCTGACCTTCATTGGACCAACTGCGGCAGCGATGCGAATTATGGGTTCGAAGACGAGTGCCCGCCGCGCTGCGGTGGAGGCCGGCGTTCCGATCGTTCCCGGCACAGTTGAACCGTTGAACTCACTCGCAGAGGCGCAGACCATCGCGGAACAGTTTGGCTATCCCGTTATGCTGAAGGCTTCGGCCGGCGGGGGCGGCAAGGGCATGAGACTGGTTCGATCATCTGACGAACTGCGCTCGGCTCTTGAGGGGGCCCAATCTGAAGCTGCTTCGGCCTTTGGCGATTCATCGGTCTATCTGGAAAAAGCCATCGAGCGCCCGCGTCACATTGAAATCCAGGTTTTTGCCGATACACATGGGAACGTAGTCCACCTCGGTGAACGTGAATGTTCTATTCAACGGCGTCATCAAAAGGTGATCGAGGAATGTCCTTCACCCATCAACGACCCCGCCATGCGTGACCAAATGGGCGCGGCCGCAGTCAGCCTCGCGCGCGCAGTCAACTATGTGGGTGCCGGTACAGTTGAGTTTCTGGTCGCGGATGCAACCCGTGAATTCTATTTTTTGGAGATGAATACCCGCCTGCAGGTTGAACATCCCGTTACCGAGCTGGTAACCGGCATTGACCTGGTTCGCGAGCAAATCACTGTCGCCCACGGCGCTCCGCTATCTTTCAAACAGGAGGACGTTAGCTGGAGTGGCCATGCCATTGAATGCCGCGTTTACGCTGAGGATCCGGAAAACAGTTTCTTTCCCTCGCCGGGAAAGATCACGCATTTGAAAGTTCCTTGTGGACCGGGAATACGCGATGACAGCGGCGTTGAGGCAAACTCCGAAGTTTCTATTCACTACGACCCGCTCATTTCGAAACTCGCTGCCTGGGGACGAACGCGTGAGGAAGCTATCGACCGGCTTCGGCGCGCGCTGGACGAGTATGAGGTGGCCGGAATCAAAACGACTTTGCCTTTCTTCCGGGCAATTGTCCGCGATGAAGAATTCAAATCGGGGCAGCTGGATACGGATTTCATTACTCGGTTCAACCAACGTCGAAGTGCGGCTACTGCAAACGCAGATCGTAACCCGGACCAACTGGATGACATCGCGCTCATAGCGGCCTCGATCCATTACGCCAAGTTGCAACGAGACGCATCCCGGAAAGCGCCGGCTATCAACACCAATTCGCGTTGGAAGATGTCAGGTCGGGTCGAGTCGCTGGCAAGTGGTGACCTGATGAGCTTTCGAGAGAAGAAGTCGAACCGGTAAGTTCGTAGCGATTTGGCTTTGCCGTAGCCGAAGACTGGATCCACGAAATCACACGAACCAGCACGATAGCAATGAAGCTTAAGGCGCAACTAACTGATAGCGAACACGAAATCTCACTGGATTTCGACAATGGCCAGGCGTTGGCGGAAGTTGACTCGCGGCGTTATGAAGTTGAGCTTCGAGAACTTGCTGACGGGCAGTATTTGCTGATTAATGGAACCAGGCTTTATCGATGCCGGGTTGAAGCAAAACGCGATTCTCAAAATTCGTTTGAGGTTGTTTTTAGTGGCCGGGCCCGCGACGTCACCATAGTTGACCCGAAGCGTCTGCGAAGTACCCACAGCGCCAGCGCCCACCATGCGGGGGCGGCCCAAATAGTTTCACCCATGCCTGGCAAGATCGTGCGGGTGCTGGTCGATGTGGGTGCTGAGGTCGAAGCGGGTGACGGCATCGTAGTTGTCGAAGCCATGAAGATGCAGAATGAGATGAAGGCCCCGAAGGCGGGTGTGGTTGTTTCGATCAATGCCGCGACCGGCGCAACGGTTAATGCCGGCGATGTGCTAGCTGTGATTAATTAAAGGATGAGGGATGAAGGATGAGGGATGAAGAAGAGCAAAGTAATGAAACGTTTGATACCCAGGGGTCTGCTTCGTCCTTCATCCGTCCGCCTTCATCCCTTCGCATCCTCCTTTGGGATATCGACGGCACCCTGATCCATTCGCTAAAACGCGGCGCGTTTAAGGACTACACCATCCCCATGTTGGAAGACGTGTTTGGCACCGCCGGTCAACTGTCCGAGATGCAGGTCTCCGGGATGACAGACCTCGGCATCGTGGCCGAAGCCCTGCGACATGAAGGGTTCACCCACGAACACATTCGCGAACGAATCGATCACCTGCGCGAAAGCTATATGACGGCGATGCACAAGGCGACCGGAAATGGCGTGGAGTTTTTTGAACTCTTACCCGGCGCTCGCGAGGCACTGCAGGCAGTCGCCGAGCACCCGCGTTACCACTCTGCTTTGCTAACCGGAAACATCGAACCTGCCGCCTACTTGAAAATGGACCTGGTGGGACTTTCGGAGTTTTTTGACCTTCCCGGCGCCTTCGGTGATGAGTCGCATGATCGCAAGGACCTGCCCGCCCGCGCCGCCGCACGAATCAGCAAACATTTTCAGATGGATCTCGCCCCAGAACACTTCATCATCATTGGCGATACACCTAATGATATTGAGTGTGCGAAACATTTCGGGGCCCGTTCCCTCGTCGTTGGTACCGGCCGACTTTACTCCGCCGAAGACTTGCTCGCCTGTTCACCAGATGCGTTTATTCCCAATCTAAGCGACACCAATCTCTTTATTAACACCCTCGCTGGATTGTAGGGGCGGCACTCCGTGGCCGCCCCTCGGGCGGATACTCCAACTCGTCAGGATCGCTTAACGAACCAAGGGGTGGCCACAGAGTGCCACCTACAACTAACGGGTGGGTCGAAACGGTTGCCGCGCCCGGCCTCATTTCCCCGTATTCACGAACTGAATTTGGAATTCCACCACCGAGACGCAGCGCGGCTTGAGCAGCAACCAAAAGAAGCC
This sequence comes from Pyrinomonadaceae bacterium, assembly GCA_035543975.1. Classification (GTDB taxonomy): domain Bacteria; phylum Acidobacteriota; class Blastocatellia; order Pyrinomonadales; family Pyrinomonadaceae; genus PSRF01. The sequence continues at coordinate 12,428 of DATKIS010000818.1, read as the reverse complement.
GGTTCCCGACTCGAACAAATGATAGTTACGCGGAGCGATCTCATTGGCACCGTGGCTTCAGCCCGGTGACCACGGTTTACCAGATGACTCTTCTGAACCGTTTCTAACAGTTTCTGGATTAGCCCGGGCTAATGAGATCGCTCCGCGTGCTTTAGCCGCGTGCGGCATTCAAGAACTTTGACAAAAACAAGAACTTCCGAACTTGCTTCACCGAGGACCACAGAGGACGCACAGAGGTGTGGAGGTTTAGAAGATACTTACCGCCGGTCCTTCGCGCGCACCGAGGTGTTTTGAAAAGCGGCGATCTGCCAACCATCTTTTCCTCTGGTCATAACCAGCGTCATTGACCCGTCGGCGGCTAGCTCCTTCTCGAGAGCGTCGAGGTGCCCGGAAAGATGCACCAGGGCTACGTCAGGACGCAGGAACCGAATCTGTCTGACGGAGAGGCTGAGGGTTGTCCGCTTATGAGAAGTATCGAAGATCTGTTGATGCGCTTTCTCGATAGCCGCCCGGCCCTGAAAGTACATGCCATTGATAACCACGTAATCGGCGTCATCAGCGAATGGCTTCGCAAACAACTCGCCTTTCTTGGCGTTCCAACCGGCTTCCATCTGTTTGACGTTTTCATGGATGGCCGCTTCATCCGCGTTGCGAGCCTTTCTGGTCTCTGTCTCTTGGGCAGCGGCGCTGATCATGCATAAAGTGAGTGCCGCGAGAGCGGTTAAGAGCTTAATACTGTGCGATGAACTTTTCATTTCTCTCCTCCATTGAAGTGTGAGCGGCTGATCCGATGCTGCTAAACGATTAGGCCCTTCGGCGGCTTGGTCCCCACGAAAGATACCTTCCCCGCCGAAGGGGATCCTCGTGCGGTTAGAAACCTGGCCATCCACCCTCACCGCCGCCAAGCTGGTCCTTCGGCGACTCCCCCTTAAGGACCTTCTCCTGCGAAATGCTGTCTCCAGAATCAGGCTCCTGGATGGGGTTGACGCCGCTGCGCGTCGCATTGCCGAACGCGAGGGCGACCAATAGCGCGATCATGATTGATAACTGGGTCATCTCTGTTTCTCCTTTTGTCAGTGCGAGATAAACTCGCGGGTTTTGAATTTGATTTCTGGGCATTTTGGCGACCAAATTTTCGCGTTTGTAATCTATGTCGCCGCTCACTTCTGAAAGCGACGAATCAAATGGAAAGCGGCCACCCATCACGAAAAAATTTTCTAATCGCCCTCTGATCGGGCAACGATGATAGAATCCGCCCGCAATCAAGAGGTTTGAACTTCACTAACGGAACTGCCCATGCCGACGATCTCCCCGCAGGACGTAACCCAACTACTCGCCGACTGGGGCCGTGGCGACAGGTCTGCTCTCGACAAGCTCCTGCCTTTCGTTCACGCCGAGCTTCGACAAATCGCCCGGCGGCAAATGAGACAGGAACGCGCCGGCCACACGCTCCAAGCCACCGCTCTCGTCAACGAGGCTTACGTCAAACTCGCCGGGCAGCAGAGTTTTGAATGGCAGGACCGCGCCCACTTCTTCGCGGTCTGCGCCCAGGTGATGCGGCACATCCTGATAGACCATGCCCGTGCACACGCCCGCGACAAACGCGGCGGGGGCGCAATCCAGGTTTCACTAAGCGAGGTCGGGATGATGGCCGGCGAACAAGCGGGAGACTTCGTAGCGCTCGATGAGGCGTTACGCGCTCTCGAAACCTTCGACTCGCAAAAGGGAAGGATTGTCGAGTTACGCTATTTCGGCGGGCTCAGCATCGAGGAAACGGCGGATGTTCTAAAGATTTCCCCAAGGACGGTGAGGCGCGAGTGGAGACGCGCTAAGGCATGGCTCTACCGAATGATTTCAGAAGGGGGTGGAGATGAAACCCGACCGTTGGCGGCAGGTTGATAAGCTCTTTGAGGCCGCCCTCGAAGTCAATCCCGCGGACCGCCCAACCTTCCTCGACCGCGCTTGCGGCCGCGACACCGACCTGCGCCGCGAGATCGAGAAGATGCTCAAGTTTGACGAGCAGGCGACCGATTTTATAGAAAACGACGTCTTCAACGTTGCCACGAGTTTGATGACCGGGCAATCCCCACCGGTGCAGCCCGGCCCGGCAGGTTTGGGAAAGAAAAGGCCTTCTCGCAGTTCGTCATCTTCTTTTACTTCTGACTCTATTGATGATGCCAGATTCATACCCGGCAAGGTCCTCTCAGAGCGTTACCGGATTGTCGGCCTGTTAGGCCGCGGCGGAATGGGCGAGGTCTATCGCGCGGATGACCTCAAACTGAAACAGTCTGTCGCCCTTAAGTTTCTGCCCGAAACTATCTCGGCCGCCGGCGCCGCCCTGGCCCGTTTCTACAAAGAAGTTAGTGTTGCCCGCCAGATCTCGCACCGGCACGTGTGCCGTGTCTACGACGTGGGCGAATACGAAGGGCAGCATTTCATCTCGATGGAGTTTGTGCGCGGTGAGGAACTCTCCTCACTGATCAAGCGCATTGGTCGCCTGCCAACTAACAAAGCAACCGATATCGCCCGTCAACTCTGTGCGGGTCTGGCGGCTGTTCACGAACGGGGCGTCCTGCACCGGGATCTGAAGCCCGCTAACATCATGATTGACGAGCACGGTGACGTGCGCATCACCGACTTCGGGATCGCAGCCCTGGCGGACGAAGTGCACGGCGCCGAAGCTATGTCAGGCACGCCTGCCTACATGTCGCCCGAACAACTCGACGGGAACGAACTCACAGTTAAGAGCGACATCTACTCGCTGGGTTTGGTGCTCTACGAAGTCTTTACCGGCCAGAGGGCGTTTGCAGCTTCGAACCTCGCCGAGGTCCTCAGTCTGCGGCGCAGCGACACCACGCCAACCAGCCCTTCTAAACATATTCCCGATCTTGACCCACTCATCGAGCGAGTAGTCCTTCGCTGCCTGGAGCGGAATCCTGACAACCGTCCCTCGTCGGCCTTACAAATTGCCGCGGCGTTACCCGGAGGCGATCCGCTCGCCGCGGCTCTGGCCGCAGGGGAAACTCCATCCCCGGAGATGGTGGCAGCGGCGCCGAAAGTTGGAGGGTTGCGACCTGCGGTCGCTGTTTCGCTGCTCGCTTCCTTCCTGCTGATGATAGGAACCATTTGCTTTCTCTCTCGACACGTCGCCTTGTATCGAATCGTCCCCTTAAACAAGTCGCCGGAGGTGTTGCGTGACCGAGCGTCCGAACTCGTTACGAAGCTCGGCTACACAGCACCACCAGCCGATAGCGCTTACGGGATGGGGCGCGACGACGGATATTTGGGACACGTGCGAGATACCGAAAGCTCTCCCATGCGTTGGGATAAACTAAGAAGTGGGCAACCGGCAGCGATCTATTTTTGGTACCGGCAAAGTCCCTACCCGTTCGACGTTTCGGGTGGCGGGGAGGTGAACGAGAGGGTGCCCGCGCGCGACGCTCCGGGAATGACCACGCTAACGCTCGATACGCTGGGGCGTCTTCGGTCGTTCTACGCTGTGCCGCCGCAAAGGATGTCGTCATCCGGAGAAACCACCGCACCCGATTGGTCAACCCTCTTCGTTGAAAGTGGACTCGACATCGCGCGGTTCCAACCAGTCGCTCCCGGTTGGACTTCCCCACATGACTCTACCGACCGTGCCGCTTGGGAGGGTTTCTACCCCTCTCAGCCTGAAACTAAGATCCATGTAGAAGCCGGGCTTTTTGAGGGCAAGCCGGTTTACTTCGAGATCATCGAACCATGGGATCGGTCTGACGAGCAGTCCGCAGTTGAAAGCACACGGGAGCGGCTGCTGGTGGTGTTGCTCTTCGGTGTATTTATCACCGTCATGCTCGGCAGCGCGTTTCTGACCTGGAGAAATTTGCGGTTGGGTCGCGGTGACCGCAAAGGTGCTTTTCGCTTAGCCGTCTTCGTCTTCGTTACCCATTTCTTGCGTTGGCTGTTCGCCAGCCATCACGTGGCTTCGGACGGCGAAGTTCTTAACTTCATCGCCGGCATTCAGAACGTGGTGTTCTGGGCATTTTTCTTCTGGGTGGTTTATGTCGCTTTCGAACCGTTCGTTAGACGACGGTGGCCAGGTCGGATTATTTCCTGGAGCCGACTCCTGGCTGGTGGCTTTCGGGATCCTTTGGTTGGGCGAGACATATTAATTGGCGCTGTGGCTGGCGTCGCTGTCATTCTGTGCAATTTTTATCTCGCCGATCTCGTCCCCAGATGGTTTGGCTACCCACCGCGTGTGCCCTGGCTGGATTTCCCTGCGACCGAGTTTCTGGGAATTCGCTCATTTGCGAGTGGAATACTCCGCCAAGTCTTCGGGGGGCTAATGCAAGGATTTATTCTGCTGTTCTTAATGTTTCTTCTGTATCTCATCCTCAGGAAAGACTGGCTCGCCGCAATCGCCGTTTGGGTGATCGGTTCCTTAGCGCTGAGCTTAACCCACCAAACAATTCTGGGCGTGCCTTTCGCTTCCTTCAGCGTGTTTCTGATCGTTTGGGTGCTTTATCGTTACGGGTTGCTGGCCTTGATTGCCGCCTTGTTCATCCTGCACTTGAACATCTTCTTCCCCATCACGTCGGAATTCTCGGCATGGTATGCGGGCGACTTCGTACCGGCGCTGATCATTTCGGTCGGGCTCGTGGCGTACGCCTTCTATTCGTCCCTGGCAGGCCGACCGCTGTTTCGCGGTGCAATCCCGGACGGTTGAAGCAACAACTGAACCTTCAAGTTCGAGACTTTTGAGGCAACGCCAAGAATGTCTTTCCACGCCGAGAAAGCAAAGCAATTCCATCCAGGCCCGCGTGACCTTGTAGATGATCTATCCGGGTGAAGGCTGCCTCCGCTCGGATCGCAGCGCTCTGGATCGTAGAGGGTTGAATTTTAGGGCATGACCGTAGACGAACGAATTCTTGAGTCAATATCCGAGGAAATGATATAACGCCGGATGAACGCCTTGCCTTTCAACTTCCTTGAGGAGGATTCTCATGCTCATCAGTTCTTTCAGCTCAATTTCTCTGCGAACATTGCTCAGGTTGGCCTTCACTTTCGCCGTTGTATGTATGCTCGCGCCGTCCCTTTACGCTGCGAAGGCAGGATATAAAGCGTACATCGTCGGCAATGCTGCTGATGCTCCCCCATCACCAAACCTGAGTAGCGGGTTGGTGTTGATGGGTGGCGGCACCGACGTGGATGCCGCGTTCCAATGGATGTGCCAACGCGCCGGTGGCGGCGACTTCTTAGTGATCCGCACTAGCGGGACCGATGCTTACAACCCTTACATCCAGCAACTGTGTCCGCAAATGGATTCGGTAGAGACTATCGTCATTACCACCGTGGCCGGAGCAAACTCATCGTATGTCAGCACCCACATACAAAACGCTGAAGCGCTCTGGATAGCCGGCGGCGACCAATCGACCTACATGAGCCTTTGGGGCGGAACTGCAGTGCAGACCGGCGTAAACTATTTACTTAACACCAAGGCAACGCCGGTCGGCGGGACCAGCGCCGGCCTCGCTGTACTGAGCCGGTTCATTTATACCGGAGCCGCCGGCTCGGTGACCTCGAGTCAGGCTCTGGCCAATCCTTTCCATAGTTACGTGACGCTCGATCGAGACCTGTTCCAATCTTCATTAGGGATTGGCAAACTCTACGACTCACATTTTGTGACCCGCGATCGAATGGGACGCTCGGTCGTCTTTCTGGCCCGCATAGTAAATAACGGCTGGGCGGCCCAACCTCGGGGAATAGGAGTAGACGAACACACAGCCATCCTGGTACTGCCAAGTGGCGCGGCCACCATGGCGGGAACCGGTGCAGCTTACTTCCTGCAGGCGCCGGGGCCGGCCCAGATTCTCTCTCCGGGAACTCCACTGACCTACTACAACATCAGTGTGTACAAGGTCCCACAGGGCGGAACATTCAACTTTTCAACCTGGAGCGGGACTGGGGGCGTCCCATACATGCTAAACGTCAACGCTGGGGCGCTAAGTTCAACGCAGGCAGGCGGCAGTATTTACTGAAGGAACCGTATCTGACCTGGTAACTGGCTAATGAGGCCAACCCGACTGTTGGTTTGGCCTCACGACCAGTGCAACCTACTTCTCTTTGTATAAAGCGGGCAGTTGCTTCTTGAGGTTCTCGACCTTCGGCATATCGTTGATCACGATGTAGGGCTGCCATTGAACTCCGGACTCAAGTGATATCGTTGAAGTCATTTGAAACTTGTCGCTGGTCTTGTTTAAAACACTCTGGCGAAAGAAACTGCAAACTAAAGTGTGTCGGACATCTTGGAGCCTGGCCGGCGCTTCTTTGCGTAAACTGCCTTTACGACTGACACGACCTTCCCGTCCTTCTTCGGTGCAGCCAGGCCAGGCTCGCCCAGTTTGCGCGCCTCAGCAATGGCCAGCTTCCGCGCCCGCCTGATGTAGGAACGAATCTCCGGTCGCTCGAGATCAGCCGAAGTCTTAAGACTAATGTGCCGAATTCGTTTCCCAGTTCCCTTCAGAATCCCGCGAGGATCATCGAGCGAGGCGCCATGGTTGAAACCCAGGTTCACGCCGCTGCCATAGACCGCGATGTGCAACACACCGTCCCCCAAACGGTCTGACGACCCGTAACCGATTGCTACGGCACTGTACGCGTCATAAATATTCTCGTGACAGGGCGCCATCTCTTCGATGACGAGCGCACGAAGGTCTAAGGCGAGTTGCTGGATCGCACGATCATACGGTTTGAGAAACTTGATCAGGTCGGGTGGGGGCTTCTGGCGTTCCATCTATCTTGGCACTCCCTGAGTCCGTCGGTAAAAGAGAATCGTCGAATTCAGGCGTATAGAGTACAAGCTTCAGCTTGCGCCTTCGCCATCGGCAACTTGAGTTCACCGCGAGCGGCAACCTGAAAGTTGTACTCAATACGCCTGTATTCAGCCAGCGCTATTGCCCAACCTCATACTCAGGCTTCGGGATTCCCATCAACCACTTATCAAACCAGCCGACGATGTGTTGTAGACGTTCGATGCGATGCCAGGGCTGCCCGGAGCGCGACAACTCGTGCGACTCGTTTGGAAACCGCACCATGACGGTCGGAATTTTTCGATACTTAAGCGCGCGAAACATCTGTTCACCGCCCGCGCTGGTGGGCGTGCGCCAGTCGGTCTCGCCCAGGATCAACATCAGCGGCGTTGTCACCTTGTCGATGTAAGTTATCGGCGAACGCCTGCGGAAGTCCGGATCTTCAAACGGCGCGCCTTTAAACCAGTTCTGCTGAAACTGGGCGAAGTCTGCCGTGTACCACCAGCTCGACCAGTCGGAAATATCACGCTGAGAGACCGCTGCTGCAAAACGGGTGGTGTGGCCGATGGCCCAATTGGTCAGCACTCCGCCGCCACTTCCTCCCGTGATGCCCAAGCGCTTTTCGTCGATGTAGCCGCGCTTGATCAATTCATCGACTCCGGCCATCAAGTCCTTGTGATCGTCGCCGGGATAGTTGTACTGAATAATGTTCCCAAACTCCTGACCATAGCTGGTGCTGCCACGCGGATTCGGATAGAGCACGACATAGCCCTTCGCCGCCATCCACTGAAATTCGTGATCGAAGATGAATCCATAAGCAGCGTGGGGGCCCCCGTGAATATTCAGAATCAGCGGGTATTTCTTGCCGGCGTCGAAGTCAGGCGGTTTTTGCACCCAAGCCTGAATCTTCCGGCCATCGAAACTTTGGTACCAGATTTCTTCCGGCTCGGTAAGCTTCAACCCTGAAAACAACTTGTCGTTAAGGTTAGTTAGCTGGCGGGAGTTTACTCCGGAACGTTCCAGCAAATATAGGTCGCCGACGAGAGTCGGGGTCGAAAGGGTGTAGACCAGTTTTGAGCCGTCGGCGGTGGAGCGGAAACTCGTCACCGCATGATCCCCACGAACCAAATCGGTAAGTTTTCCACTTGCCGCATCAAACGTCGCGAGGTTGGCCCTCCCCTCCTTTGCATACACACCAATGATCGAACGGCTGTCCGCTGCCCAGTTGAGAGCATTGCCACCGCCCCCGCGCGGGGCGGAACTGTCGCCAGTCAAACCGCCGCCCACATCGTAATCAAAGTCAGCAGTCAGATTGCGAGGTTTCGCCCCCGGCGCAGTAGCCATCACCCAAAGGTCAGGCTGCTGATACGACTTCACCGGCAGGCCAATGGACGCGATGAAAGCGAACTGCTTTCCATCTGGACTCAACGACAAACCGCCCGCGTCCATCTCTATTGAAGTAAGTTTGACCGGCTGCCCGCCACTCGCAGGAACGGAGTAAATGTCGGTTGAAGGGAGTTCGTAATAAGGCTCGTCGACGCGGTCGGAAGTGAAGTAAATCCGGGAACCGTCCCGGGCCCAGGTTACGTTGTCCTCAGCAAAGCGGCCGCTGGTCAGTTGCCGGGGAGTAACCTGGTCGTCGGCGTTGCGTGGGGCCGTAACCAACCAGATGTGTTGAGGATGTTTGGAATCGAGATATCCCGGGCCGTTGAAACGATAGACGGCGCGCGTGATCACGCGTACATCACTTTCTGGTTTCTCCTCTGGTTTCTTCGAATCTGCGGGCGAGGGATTCGGCGACGCAGCTGCTTGCGGTGGCGGCTGCGATGCCGGGCTGGGCAATCCTTCCTTCTGCCCTTCCTTAAGCTTTGCCAGGTCCTCGGGATTCGCCGAGTTAACAAAGGCTATGGTTTTTCCATCAGGTGACCATTGCGGCTGACCCGCACCCCGCGCAATATTCGTAAATTGGAATGAGTCCCCGCCGGCCATCGCCAGCATGAAAAGTTGGGACGTGTCTGGGCGCCCGTCTTTCTCAGTGACGCGAACGAAGGCGAGATATTTGCCGTCGGGCGACCAACGCGGCGAAGAATCCCGAATGCCGGTGGTCAATTGATGCGACTCACCGGTGGCGGTGGAGACGGTCCAGATCGAGGTGTCGTAGCCGTCCTTCTTGTCGTTAACTGTCACGCGAACGAAAGCCACGCGCGCACCGTCCGGCGAGATTTGCGGATCGGCGACCCAAACAAAATTGAACAGGTCTTTTTCGGTTATGTTTCTCTTTTGGGCAGACGCGGGACTAACAACGAAGACTAAGGTGATCAGAACAATCGCCAGGATTGATCGCATTGGGGGTTTCCTTTCGGGAGATGGTTCCGCCAGATTGGACAGATTACAGCGATTTCACCGGCGAGAAAAGGCACTGAACCAAACGGTGCTGATGTAGTTTGAAGCATTCAACCCGATTACAGAACCCAGCGCGGTAGCGCGGGATCCTCCGGCCAACCGTCAGCAAGATGTGATTGCCGAATCGCTGGCTAAATTTGACTCAAGGATCCCGCGCTACCGCGCTGGGTTCTGTATCGGAATTGCGTCTAGCCTAATTCCCAACTGCATCAGTACCAACCAAACGTGAAATCCCGTGGATCGTGCTTAATCCATGAATGCGATCAGCTTTGCCAAACGTAACCGAGCCCGAGAATCTGTGCTGGTTGCGCCGCTGAGCGGCGGGTGAATTTAGCCCGGCCTTTCAAGGCCGGGTTAGGGAGGGTCCTCGCCTTTTCGTCGCGTTAGCGAAGACTGACAACGAATTCATGTCGCTGACGCGACGCCAGGCGTTTCGGGAAGTATCCCCGGCCTTGAAAGGCCGGGCTAAACTCAGCCACCGCTACGCGGCGAAGGCGGTCGCACTCACTTTTGAGGCAAAGCCAATGCGATCCACGAAATAACTCGAAAGCCACGAACACAGATCTTCCTCCGTAGACATCACGAGGTGAATCAGCCGTCATCCTTGGTATTGGTTTTCGAGATGTCCTGCGCAATCAGGTGGGTGACCAGCGGCGCATTGGGTCCAACATGAAACGACCCTGCCCGGTCCTGCACGACGCGATCTTCCATCGTGACCCGAGCGTGTTGCCGCATGTGTTCGGCCCACGATTCCACCAGAAAGGTCTCCACATACTGGGTCGGTTGCGCCGGGTCAACAAATAACCCCCAACGCACTGCCCCGTTGCGTTGCTGGACCCGCTTCACGTCGCGCATCGCTGCGGCAAAGTCATCCGCCCGCGACGGATCGATCTGATATTCGACCGTCACGAGCACCGGCCCGTCCTGAGGATGAGGCTCGGTGACATAGACCGGATCGGGCCAGTGTAGCGAGGGTTCGAGATCCAGCTCCTCGCCGGCCCGTAGCGGAAAGAAATAGGCTGCGGCCAACCCGGCAATTAAAGCTCCAGCTGCAAAAAGCAACGTTTCGGAGACACCGAGATGGGTCGCGATGATGCCCCAGATCGCGCTGCCCAGCGCCATGCCCCCAAAGAAGATGAGCATGTACGTCGCCAACACCCGCGCGCGTACCCAACTTGGGACAATCGTCTGGACGATCACGTTGAAGCTGGACATCAAAGTCATCCAGGCAATGCCGCCGCAGAGCATTGCCAAACAAAGAAAGGGAAAATTCCGCACGGTTGCGAGCGTGGCGGTTGTGCCGGCGAACACAATTGTTCCGGCGATCACCAGGGTGTTGACGTTAAATCGCCGCCGCAGTGCCGGCAGTATGAAAGCGGCAAGTATGGCTCCCGCTCCGAGACTGCCCAACAAGACTCCATATCCACCCGCGCTGAGTCCGAGCTGACTTCGCGCAACCAGCGGCATCATGGCCCACAATGCGCTCGCGCAACTGACGTAGACACCGGTACGCACCAAGACGGATTGCAGTGCCGGGTCATGACGCACGTATCGCAGTCCAGCCCTCATCGCGCCCACGATTCGCTCGGTCGGCGAGATGCTCTCAACGTCTTCGCGCCGCCAGCGATAGAGGACGATGATCACGCCGACGAAGGAGAGAGAGTTCAAGAGAAAGACAGCCCAGGAACCCGCGGCCGCCACCACGAGGCCCCCTAGTGCCGGCCCTACAGCACGCGCGATGTTGAAGGCGACACTGTTGAGGGAGACAGCAGCCGGAAGTTCGGAACGAGGAACCAACTCCGGAATGATCGCTTGCCAGGCGGGCGCGTTTAAGGCGGAACCAAGTCCAAGACAGAAAATAAGAATTAGTAGAACCCACGGCGTGGTCAGTCCCAACAGAGTGAGGACTGCCAGGGACACTGCGGAGAGCAACATCCACCCCTGGGTGTAGAGCAACAGCCGCCGGCGATCGACGATATCGGCAAGCGCCCCGGCGGGGAGGGCGAGGAGAAACAGCGGACCGTTCTCAGCCGTTTGCATCAGGGCCACCATCCACGGTGACGGCGCCAGACTCGTCATCAGCCAATCGGCGCCGACGTTGTGCATCCAGGTCCCGATATTCGAAGCCACGGACGCCAGCCAGATCGCGCGGAATAACGGATTGGATAGCGGTTGCCAGCCAGACGCGGAGGTACCGCTCGTTGCTCCGGCAATGGCGGGCGAAGCTTCGCTCACAGGCAATGTCACTTCGTGGTCTGACACGAATACTTTAGAACGCTCCGGATTTCCCCTACGGGAAAACTTGTTTCGGATTTGGGGGTGAGGCAAGTATAGCGGGATGCGCGTTACAAAACATATGCGCTGGGGAATGGTCATTCATGTTTACGAAAATTGCCCCGTTGGGTGGCGCAGCGCCCAAATAATCAGTCACTGTTGACTAACGTTTCGCCAAAAGGCAATTCCGCGACTTTGCTCAAAGAAGTCTTATCTCGTGTTCGTTCGTGTGATTTCGTGGATCGTATAAAGCGAAATCTAAACGCTCGATCCACGAAATCTCACGAAGCTACACGAAAAGCCTGCTTTTCTTACAGAATCACGCGGCGGCCTTAAACTCAAATTCGGTGGAAGCCTTTGAGAATGTCGTGGATGGCAGGAGGGAATTACGAGACGGTCATGTGGGTCCCCCTAAGGTGACAATCGTTTTCGCCAGTAACCCGGCCTCCGGCGATGATGCATTACTGCTGCTATGAAGATATCCTCTTGATGTAATTCGTAAAGAACGGTGAACGGAAATCCAGGGACCAGGCGTCGACGTGTGTTTGCCCTTTCGATTCGTCCAAGACCCGGAAGTTCTAGAATCCGCCGTGTTGTATCTTCGACAGCAAGAAGGAAGTCTGAGCCCAGACCGTCGGATTTAGACTCATAAAAGCGGGCAGACTCAAGCATCTCTTCAGATGCCTCAGGATGGAAAATGAGGTTCATCGTTTGAGGGCATTGCGCGCGTTCCGAAAGGCATCTTCCGCACTTACGCCTTCCACGCTGCCGCTACGAAGCTCCCCAAGGCGTCGTTCCGCTTCTGCGAACCACAGTTCCTCTATCTCTTTCTCCGTCGCAGCCTCAGTATCTTCGTCGAGAGAGGCAACGAGTTGCTGAGCGAGCCGAACACGATCTCTCACGGGAAGTTTCATCGCGTCAGATGCCAGCTGTTCAAAACGAGTGCTCATGGTTACTTGATCC
>DATKIS010000817.1:0-4497 GCA_035543975.1 Pyrinomonadaceae bacterium | reverse complement strand
AGTGAGGGCTAGACTGCCTATGCCCCTCTTTGATTCCCGACCAGAGCCTTCCAATGGCAATGGTGAACCCGGCGATAATCAAATTCCCATCCTGGTTAAAACGGAAGTACCGCGATGGTAGATAAGACTGATACCAGAACTAGCCACGATGAATCACGGAACGGCGTGGCAGCTTCGGCAAACCGCTATCAAAGCCTCTTTGAATCCGCCCGTGAGGGCATTCTTGTGCTTGACCGTCTGACTGAGAAGATTATCGACGTGAACCAATCAATGGTCGAGTTGTGTGGTTATTCCAGAGAAGAAATTCTGGGAAGGGAACTTTGGGAGATTGGCTTGTTCGCCGATAAGGAGGAAGGTAAAGCTGCGTTTCTAGAATTACAGGCGACAGGGCATCTGCGTTACGAAAGCCTGCCCCTTGAAACTGAAGCGGGTGAACCTCATTACGCGGAGCTTCGCTGCAACGTTTATGAAGAGGAAATGCGGCAAATGGTCCAATGTAGAGGCCGCGAGATTACTGAACGGCAGCGCGCAGAGGTGGTTCTCCGTGAACAGGCTTCAATGCTCGCTGCTGCTCAACGCATCGGCCGTATTGGCAACTGGAGTTTGGACATCCGTCTTGGCCGGCTCATTTGGTCCGAAGCAGTCTGCGAATTGTTTGGCATCCGGCCCGAGGAATTCGCCGGGAATCTCGAACATTTCTATACTTTTATCCTCGCTGAAGATCTTCCTTCTTACAACGCAGCGTTAGCGCATGCTTCTCCAGTCGACCCCGAGGTGGAGGTGGAATATCGCATCCGCCGGCCTGACGGCGAGATACGATGGTTATTCGAGCGCGGCCAGGTCGAGTTTGACGAAGCCGCCGCCCCGCTTTGTCGAGTTGGAATTGTAATGGACATAACCGAGAGGCACGCGGCCAGGGAACAACTCGCTCAGAACGCCGCGCTGCTGGCGCAAATTGCCGGCAAAGCTGCCCGGCTGGGCGGTTGGTCAATTCAATTACCCGAACGGACGCTCACCTGGTCGGATGAAAACTGCGCCATTCATGACTTGCCCCCTGGCTATGCGCCGACTTTGGATGAGGGCATCGGCTACTTCCCCCCGGAACATCGAGCGGAAGTGCTCCAGTATGTCGAGGCTTGTGCTCGGGATGGGACGTCCTACGATTTTGAACTTCCGAAAGTCACCGCTAAGGGCCGGCAGATCTGGGTGCGCTCAATTGGCGAAGCAGTGCGCGACCCGGAGGAAACATTATCCGTATCCAAGGCGCTTTCCAGGACATTACCGCGCGAAAAATGGTCGAAGCGCAGCAGGCCAGGCTGATTAAAGAACTGCAGGGCGCACTGGCGGAGGTTGAGACCCTGCGGGAGTTCCTGCCAATCTGCTCCTATTGCCGGAAGGTCCGGGATGACCAAAACTACTGGTCTCAGATCGAGAAATACCTTTCTGATCATACGAGCACGAAATTTAGCCACGGCATTTGCCCGGACTGTTACCTCACCAAAGTTGAGCCGGGACTCGAAGAAATGAAGCGAAGGAACGCTGAGGTGCGAGCGCGCGATGCTGGCGAACTCGGCGAAAGCGGGGTCGATCGTTGATGGTTTCCCGGAGCGCGGGCATCCCTGCCTGCTGGAGTGAGAAGTGAGTCATTCCTGTTTAACTCGCCTCTTGGGTAAGACTGCCAGGCAAGATGCCTGCGCTCCGATATGTGCAACTCAACCAGGGGCGGCCACCGAGTGCCGCCCCATGTCGATTCCACCGTTGATTAATGGGATGAGAGCGGTTTCATTCCCAGCCCAAACACCTGTGGGTTTTCGCCGATGATGGCGGCAGCGAAGAACCGCGGAACGTAAAAGACACTTTCGGACCTGAACGACTCGTCCAGCTTGCTGCGATCAGCAGTGAGGGCGCAGATGCTACAGCTACGGTTCTGATCGTTGACCAGGAACTTCAGTTCTCGACTTAGCCTGTAACCGCCACGATTGTAAGCCAGCAACGCCAGCGCCTCCTTCATCGGGTCATCACTAAAGGTATTCACACTCTCAAGGATATACCGGGCGGCGCCGTCTGCCGACTTGTCCACGTCGAGTAAATCCTGGGCGGACAGGCCAAAATGTTCGCCAGTTTTGGGGACAAACTGGAACATTCCGATTGCCCCCATGGCATTTGAGGAAGCAATGTTAACGTACTCAGATTCGACCCAGGGAAGATAAAGGCCGATAAGTGGCGAGACATTTCGTGCCCTGAAGATGGCGCTTAGCTTTGACGCCTGCACCTGCCCTCGTTCAAAGACTATTCGCAGATCACCGCCGTTGGATTTGCCGACCCGCTGAGCATACTGCGTAACGGCCCTTTGAATGTCGCCTTCGAAATCTGAAGTAAAGGCGTATTCGTTCCCCGAGATCTCCCGAGCTATGCGGCGGGCCTGTTCCCCGACGAACGTCAGTCTCTCTGCCCGGGACATATCTTCATAAGCCTTGCCTGACGTTGTCTGGCCCTGACTATTCGAGGAGCTTGCGGTTAAGAGAAATATGACGGCCAATAAGATGAGCATTTTTTGAAGTTTCATTTCGTGTTTCCTCATATGGTGAATTCCGTTTCCGGTCGATGTTTAGGCGGTTGATCGCGTTTTGACCTGGCGAGCTTCTTTCGGTACGCCGGTCAGTCTCACAATCAAGTGCTGCCGGGCGGACTGCTTACTCAAGTTGCCCTCCACTTAATAAGCGAGAACCGGAGTTGAAGTTGTTCATGTGGACAAGGCCCAAGCGAGAAAAAACGATGAAAGTGTTCACCTGAAGACAAAAATATTCCGGGTTCTACGGTCCACTCCGGCCGCTGCGAATGGTGCTAGAATCTTCGCCGATGTCGACGCTCACTGCCGATAACCTGACGGGGTTGCTCCACGATTGGCGCGAGGGTGACAAAGCCGCGCTCGATCGGCTGACCCCGTTGGTCTATGACGAACTACGGCGGATTGCGCATCGCTACGTTCAGCGTGAACGCGATGGCCACACGTTGCAAACCACCGCGCTGGTAAACGAAGCCTATCTGCGTTTGGTGGGACAGCAGAAAGTTGATTGGCAAAACCGCGCCCACTTCTTCGCCGTGACTGCGCAGGTGATGCGACACATCCTGATCGACCATGCGCGGCGGCGGAGGTTTGCCAAGCACGGCGGTGACTTTCAACAAGTGCCGCTGGAAGAGGCGGTAGTAATGACCCAGCAACGTGCGGATGAACTTATCGCGCTGGATGAAGCGCTCGGCGAACTCGCCGGCTTTGATCCGCGGAAGAGTCGGGTGGTCGAGTTGAGGTATTTTGGCGGGTTGAGTTTGGAAGAAACGGCAGAGGTGTTGGAGATATCTCTGATGACCGTGCGACGCGATTGGCGTGCGGCGAAGGCGTGGCTGTTTAGAGGGATGAGGGATGAAGGATGAAGGATGAATTTGTTTCATCCCTCCGCCATCATCCCTTGATTTTATGACTCCTGAACGTTGGCAAGAGATTGAAGCCGTATTGCAGAGGGCGCTGGACCGTCCTCCGCCGGAGCGTGCCTCGTTCATTGATGAGGCTTGTGCTGATGATGAGGAGTTGAAAGAAGAAGCCACCTCGTTGATTAGTGCGCTGGACGAAGCTGGCGACTTTATTGAAGAGCCGGCAATCGTTCAGGATGCACGCGTTTTAGTGGGTGCGGTTCATGACGAGAACATAGGGCGGGAGATTGGTCCATACCGGATCATTGAACGCCTCGGCGCCGGAGGTATGGGCGAAGTCTATCTGGCCCAGGATTCCAGACTCAACCGGCCGGTTGCCCTCAAGATTCTCCCGGCCTACTTTGCTTCTGACGATGCGCGGCTGCGCCGCTTTCAAAGCGAAGCGCGGGCGGCTTCAGCTTTGAACCACCCAAACATCCTCACCATTCACGAGGTCGGAGAACTGGATGACCTGCGTTTTATTGCGACCGAGTTTATCGACGGTCACACGATTCGTAGGTTGATTGCCCAGGGGAATTTATCAGTAACCGAGATTTTTGATGTAGCTGAACAGGTGGCGTTCGCCCTTTCTGCGGCTCATGACGTGGGAATCATCCATCGAGACATCAAGCCCGAAAACATAATGCGGCGCACTGACGGGCTGGTTAAGATTCTCGACTTTGGTATCGCCAAACTCTCGGAACAGTCCTCGCCCGAGCTTTCGGATTGGCGACAAAGCTCAGTGAGCGGGCTAACCGAAGCCGGGGTGGTAATGGGCACCGTCGACTACATGTCCCCGGAACAGGCGCGCGCGCTGGTTGTAGACGAGCGCACCGATGTTTGGAGTCTAGCAGGCTGCGGAAAAACTAAGCTTTGTTACTGATTTCGTCTTCATGAAGACTTTTGCTTATCGATGATGTGCGATTTTCTTTCTGCGGTTGATCCCTTGAGTGGCGCATTGGCCACTTTATTTCGCTTGCCTGAGCGTCTTCTGGCAAGTGGTCGCAGTCTTTCAGGTAACCTCGGTCA
>DATKIS010000816.1:0-4205 GCA_035543975.1 Pyrinomonadaceae bacterium | reverse complement strand
CCCTTACCGAAACTCGTTTCACCAATCACTAGTCCCCGGCCGTGGTCCTGAATGGCGCCCGCGACAATCTCAGTGGCCGAGGCAGAACCGCGGTTGATTAAGATTACGAGGGGCACATCCTCAGGATCCGACCCACTTGATTTATAGACAATGGGTTCGGCGTACTCAGTGCGACCCTTAACTGAAACCACTACCTGCCCCCGCGGCAGGAACTCGCTGGCTACGTCAATCGCCTGATTCAGCAGTCCGCCCGGATTTCCGCGCATGTCCAGAATAAGCTGACGCATCCCCTCTTTTTTCAATTTGGTGATGGCCTCGCGCAGCTCCTCGTCGCTGGTGCTCTGGAAGCCTCCGGTCAAACCCACATATCCCGTGCCCGGACGGAGCATGTATGCGTTGCGGATGGAGGGTAACGGGACCGAATCACGAATGATGGTGAAATTGAGCGGCGCTTCCGAACCCGCCCGTTCCACTTTGATTGTGACTTCCTCGCCCCGCCCGCCGCGAACTCTTTTGGAAACCTGCTCGCTCGACCACTCGCGCGCATCCACCCCATCCACTTCCAAAATGCGGTCGCCATAACGCAAGCCGAGTTTGCCCGCGGGAGTGCCTTCCACTGCCGACTGAATATAAACACCATCGCGATGCGGAACGATGGTTACGCCGATCCCGTAGAACCTTGAGTCCTGGTCTTCTTTTAGTTTTTTGAATTCGCTGTAGGGGAAATACATCGAGTGGGGATCGAGGGTGGAAAGCATGCCCTGGATCGCGGCTTGAGTTGCCTTTTCGTAGTCGATGTCACCCGCATAGCCTTCGGAGATTAGGTCAACGGCTTCCTTGTAATCTCGCTCGATGTCATCCGCTTCGGTATATGAAACCACCTGACCTTTGGGAGGCACACTGTTACGGAAACGGATCGATCGTCCGATGGTACCGCCCACCAGGGCCGCGATTAAAACTACGACGCCACCAATAATGCTGAAGGTCTTGCTCATAACTTTTCGCGTTCCGCTTCCCCAAAACCCAACCGGGGGTTTTTCGTCTAACAATGCAGAACCAAAGAATTTTAGCACAGGGGCGGTATTTCTTCAGTTTGGACACGCAGCTTGCGGGTCAGTTTGATAAACGCGCGGTCGGAGCTCACTACAGAACCGAATAGCTTGCTCGTCAACTACCGCAGATAACGAAAAGAACTCCCCGTTTAAGTGAATCACTACCTACCGACACTTCTGGAAACGCGGTGGTTGGGGATCAGGCGTTTAGAGTACAACCATTAGGTTGCGCCTTCCCGAGCATCAAGCTAAAGCTCGTACTCTATGCACCTGTTGATTAGTTGGGTCATTAACTTATCACGCGCCACAGAATGGCCCCATTACCAGAATGTCTGTCCTGCTGAAGGCGTCAATCGCGCTGTGTTATAGTCGCGAGACCACCGGGCGATCCCGGCTGCACACGCATGACAATGTCCTTGTCCATCATTGTTCCGGCATACAACGAGGGAGTGCGCCTCGGAACGTCGCTGCGCTCGATTGTTAGCTACCTTAGCGAATACCGGGCTGAAACCGAATTGATAGTGGTTGACGACGGGTCAACTGACGGAACCGCCGACGCTGCCCGCGCGGAGTTGGCCGAGGCCAAAACTGTTCGGACTTCGGTCATCAGTTACCAGTCGAACTTAGGGAAAGGACGGGCAGTCAGACTGGGGCTACTCGCTTCCCGTTGCGACGTCGCCTTGTTTACCGACGCGGATCTATCAACACCAATTACTGAGACCCCAAAACTCCTTGACCCGATCGCGCGCGGCGAGTGCGATTTGGCATTCGGATCGAGAGCAATTGACCGAAAGTTGATTGGGATTCACCAACCCTGGCGTCGGGAACAGGGCGGCCGCATATTCAATCTCGCCGTCAGGTTGGCTACCGGGCTTCCCTTCTGGGATACGCAGTGTGGATTCAAAGCTTTTCGCATGAGAGCGTGCCGGCCGATTATCGAAGGAGCGACCATCGATCGGTTCGGTTTCGATGTCGAACTGATTTATGTGGCTTATCGCGCTGGGCTGCGACTAAACGAAGTGCCAGTGCGCTGGAACCATGTTGAAGGAAGCAAGGTCAACTTCGCGACCGACTCATACAAGATGCTGAGCGAAGTCGGACGGATCCGCCAACAAGCCCGCCGTGGGGTCTACGACCGAGCCATCAAATCAGTCCACGATACTCAGAGTTTGTAAAGCAAACTGTTAGTTTGCTTATGGTTCCACTAGAGAGGCCGGCCCGTTTGACCAGTCCCAGCACGTCCTGGTTGATTGCCAACTTCGCTTAAACGCAACCTAACAGTTTGCGTTACAATTTCCAGCATGACAGCACGTCTAAACGTAAACATCGACCACGTAGCCACTGTGCGCCAGGCACGCCGGGCGCCGGAGCCCAGTGTGGTAGCGGCGGCCATGCTCTGCGAGCAAGCCGGCGCCGATGGCATCACTGTTCACCTTCGAGGCGATCGGCGTCACATTCAAGACGCTGATCTCAGCACTCTGCGCCCGTCCATCACCACCTACCTGAATTTGGAGATGGCGGCGACGGAGGAAATGCTCAAGATTGCTCTGGAAGCGCACCCCGATGCGGTGACCCTCGTAGCGGAAAACCCTAACGAAATAACTACGGAAGGCGGCCTGGACGTTAAGAGCAATGTCGCAATTGTGCGGGCCACGGTGGGGCGGCTGCGCCAAGCTGGAATACTCGCCAGCCTCTTCATCGATCCAGACCCGAAGCAAATAGAAGCTGCCCACGACATCAGCGCCCAGCAGATCGAACTCTGCACAGCTCCCTACGCTGACGCCACGCTTGGTGGACGAGGGTTTCATGGTGAAGGAGCGTTGAGCGTGGGCCGGGAATTGAGACGGCTGCGTGAAGGCGCCGCGCTGGCAACTCAATACGGACTGTTAGTCGCGGCCGGCCATGGTCTGACCTACCGAAACGTGGGCGCGGTTGCTAAGGTTGCCGAAATCACGGAATTCAATATCGGCCACAGCATTATTTCGCGATCGATTTTCGTAGGATTGGAACGGGCGGTAACGGAAATGCGCGAGGCGATTAACGGGGGCGGCAAGTAGTTTAGAGTTCAGGCCAGCTGGTTGGTACTGGCTCGCGAGACTTGGTGTAACTTCGTGGATCGATTCGGAGCCCTACGTTCCACGACATCACACTAACCAAAGCACACGAAATAAAAGTCCTTGTTTGCGAAACTGTCTGAGCTTTGAAGTTTGCCTAATTCCTTCCGCTTCCGCCGGCGAGTTGCAGGCGGACTACCGAGCGCTCCAACTTAGCCTGAGCCACTTCAAAATCCTCTTCAGTCCCACTCCACGCATTGAGTTGCTTTTCCACGTTCTCCCGCGCCAAACGCGCGCGCGCTGCATCAATCTCTTCCGGACGCTCGGCAATCTCGGCTAAGACGGAAACGTGATCGTCTTTAACTTCGAGGAAACCACCCGAGACGTGCAGTTGAGCGGTTTTGCCACCTGCCGTGTAGGAAAGGACGCCGGTTTGAAGTTGCGAAATGAGTGGGGTGTGACCGGGCAGTATACCCAGTTCGCCACCGGCGCCGGGAACAACCACCGAGTCCACGGCTTCCGAAAGCACGCGACGTTCAGGAGTTACTACTTCAAGTTGCAATTGAGCCATGGATTAAATGATGAAGTCTGAACGCTGAATATGAACTTAATCATCATTCTGCGTGCATCGTTCCTAATTTTACTGAGCGATCGTCTTGCCTTTTTCTACCGCGTCGTCAATTGTGCCGACCATGTAAAACGCCTGTTCCGGCAGGTCATCGTGTTTGCCGTCAACAATCTCGCGGAAACCCTTGATCGTATCTTCCAGCTTCACGTACTTCCCTTCCAGGCCCGTAAACTGCGCGGCCACGAAGAACGGTTGCGAGAAGAAGCGCTGCACTTTGCGCGCGCGCGAAACGATCAGCTTGTCTTCGTCAGACAACTCGTCGAGACCAAGAATCGCGATGATGTCCTGCAGGTCTTTGTAACGCTGCAGAACTCGCTTCACTTCCTGAGCGGTTCGATAGTGCTCGTCACCGATGATTCTGGGATCGAGAATGCGTGACGAAGACTGTAACGGATCGACAGCGGGATAAATACCCAATTCCACGATTTGGCGCGAAAGCGCAGTGACCGCGTCAAGGTGCGCAAAGGTCGT
>DATKIS010000815.1:0-5901 GCA_035543975.1 Pyrinomonadaceae bacterium | reverse complement strand
GCGGCGAGTTGAGCAGGAAAAAAGCTTTTACGGGTAAAAGGGGAATGGGTAAAGGGTAAGGATTGACTCCCCCTTTATCATTCCCCTTTTCCTTTTTCCCTTCCTCGTGCGTCACAGTTTCGTGAAACCATTCTGGGAATTTAGTCGGCTTCCGGCCCGTCACGCGTTACTCAGGGTGAGGCAAAGTGCTGGTTTGGTGATTTGTTTGCCCTGGCCCAGCCTCTCCGGCAGAACTGGGCACTGAGGATGGACGAGCGTTGTGGACCTTATTCTCAAATGCGAACTTGAAAAAGTTTGATCATCTGACTAAAGTACATGGCAACTTTGCAAGATTAATAAGTTAGACCGAAATTCTGCGGAACGTTGTGTCTTCCAGCAACCACTGCAGAGAAAACTTCGCGCGCAGCTAATGCTCTGCCGCTGTCCGGTTGCGCGCGCCAATTCGAATCGCAAATGTCCGACAGATGTGTCGTTGGTCGCCTGTTGTGATGGTGCGAGTTTCGAAGTAGTCAGGGGTTAGCAAAGCTGCGGCGATGCCACAGATTTTCCATCACAGCACGAATGCGCTCGCGAAGCTGACGATCTACGGCGCTGTCTTTATCCTGGTGGCCGCACTTTGGGTCACCGCTCAATTGAACCGTTCATCGTGGAACACCGGGCAGTGGGTCGAACGCCAACAACCGGTCCAGTTTAGTCACAAGCACCACGTCGGCGATGATGGGTTGGATTGCCGTTACTGCCACACCTCAGTCGAAACCGCCGCGTCCGCGGGGTTGCCATCAACAAATACCTGCATGAACTGTCACAAGCAGATTTGGTCTGACAGTCCTTATCTCGAGCCGGTTCGGGCGAGTTTCCGTACCGGGAAACCAATCGAGTGGATCCGGGTGCACGACCTGCCTGACTACGCTTATTTCGATCACAGCATTCATGTGAATAAAGGGGTGGGGTGTTCGACCTGCCACGGACGCGTGGATCAAATGCCGATTGCTTATCAGGCATCCACGCTGCAAATGGAGTGGTGTTTGGCTTGTCATCGAACGCCGGAGAAATTTGTCAGACCCAAAGACAAGATTTTTGACATGACCTGGCGGCCCGAGAACACGACGGCCGAAGAGATTGCTGAAGGCAAGGGATGGGTCAAGGACTATCGCATCCAGGGACCGAACGTGCTGACCAGCTGTTCGACCTGTCATCGCTGAGGTTGCAAGAGCCACGTCACGCGGTGCGATCTTATTAGCACCGCGGCCTTCAGCCCGGTGATTAGGTGCAGAGGATGGCAGAGGATAAGAAATGAACCGTTTCAACGGTTTTGCTACTGAGGGTCAGAAGATAGAAACGGTTTAGCGATCATTTCGGGGATCTACATCACCGGGCTGAAGCCAAGGTGTTAATGAGATCGCTCCGCGCGATGCAGGTTCTTAGCAGTCTGTGGCATCACTCAGGGGTTGGCTGACATGGTCAAAAGCTTTAGAAAACAAGGAAGTACGGACAGAGAGTTGCGAAGGCACGATTGAGATGTCTGAAGATCGCCACATAAATTTCAAACTGCTGAGCCAGTACATCGTTGACCAGCAGGACCAGTCTTCGCCGGAGGCGAATGCTGCGGAGAGGCCCGTGCTCGCAGCGAAGAAATACTGGCGCAGTCTGGAAGAACTCGCCGACGCTCCTGAGTTTCGCGAGTTTGTCGAACGCGAATACCCGCAGCACGCCGAAGAGTGGGACGATCCGGTCGAACGTCGCACGTTTCTGAAGTTGATGGGCGCATCGATGGCGCTGGCAGGGCTGAGTGGCTGCGTATTTCAGCCTCCCGAAAAGATTGTTCCTTACGTTACGCAGCCGGAGCATGGGACGCCGGGTAAGGCGCTCTTCTTCGCCACGGCTTCGACCTTAGGCGGGGTGGCAACGCCGCTGCTGGCCAGAAGCAACGAAGGCCGGCCCACCAAAGTAGAAGGAAATCCGGACCATCCAAACAGTCGGAATAGCGATCCGACGGATCGCGGCTCGAGCGCAACAGACATCTTTTCGCAGGCTTCGATTCTCACGCTCTACGATCCCGACCGTTTGCAGACCCCACTTTTCCGTGAAGAAGCCAGGACCTGGTCGACCTTCGTTGGCGAGATTCGCACCGGGCTTGACGAGCAACGTCCGAAGCAGGGCGCGGGAATTCGTTTCCTGACCGAGACAGTCACGTCGCCCACGCTCGCCGCCCAGCTGAAGGCCATACTGACCGAGTTTCCGCAGGCGAAGTGGCATCAGTACGAACCCGCGAACAACGATAACGCCCGCGCCGGCGCGATGATGGCGGTTGGCCAACCGGTAAACACGATCTACGACTTCAGTAAAACGGACCGAATACTTTCGCTTGATGCCGACTTCCTCGCTGCGCTTCCGGGAACTTTGAAATACGCCCGCGACTTCGCGGCGCGGCGAAGAATCACCGAAGGCAAGAAGGAGATGAGCCGGCTCTACGTGAT
This sequence comes from Pyrinomonadaceae bacterium, assembly GCA_035543975.1. Classification (GTDB taxonomy): domain Bacteria; phylum Acidobacteriota; class Blastocatellia; order Pyrinomonadales; family Pyrinomonadaceae; genus PSRF01. The sequence continues at coordinate 3,424 of DATKIS010000815.1, read as the reverse complement.
TGAGACCACGCCAACCACGACGGGCGCGGCCGCCGATCACCAGTGGGCGGTTAAGCCGAGCGAATTAGTAAAGGCTGCGTCTGCGGTCGCCGCTCTGGTTGGCGTGTCGAACCTCGCGGCTGAATCCGGGGCAGCGGGCTTTGAGGCCATCGCGCGCGACCTTCAGCAACACAAAGGCGCCAGCATCGTAATCGCGGGCAAGGAAGCCCCGCCGGTGGTTCACGCGTTGGCGCACGCAATGAATGGGGCGCTGGGAAACGTTGGGCAGACAGTTATCTACACGGATAGCCTGGAAGCAAACCCCGTGGATCAACGGCAGTCGCTCCAGGAGTTGATTACCGACATCGATGGCGGCCGAGTCGAGATGCTGGTCATCGTCGGCGGCAATCCGGTTTACAACACGCCGGCCGATCTGAAACTGGATAAAGACCGGATGTTCAAGACGAAGCTGCGGGTCCATCTCAGTCTGTACCGAGACGAAACCTCAGAGCTGTGTCATTGGAATATCCCCGAAACCCACTATCTCGAGGCGTGGAGCGATGCGCGTTCCTACGATGGGACGGTCACTGTGGTCCAGCCTCTGATTGAGCCGCTCTATCAAAACAAGAGTGCTCACGAGCTGTTGGCTGTGTTTACGTCGAAGTATGACCAGAAGCCCTACGAGATCATCCGGGATTTCTGGCGGGCAAGCGGGCAGCAGGCTGCAGGGGCAGGAAGCAGTCGGCAGACTGCAGGAGCGGCATCAACGACCGCGGGCGCCCAGCCAACGCCGGCGCCGGTTGCGACACCGTCGGCAGATTTTGAAACGTGGTGGCGTAAATGTGTTCACGATGGGTTTGTGCCGAACACTGCGCTGCCCACGAAGACTGTTTCCGCGAAAACGGATGGACTGGCGGGAGAAGCCGGCAAGATGCCTGCGCCCCAGGGGTACGAACTCGTTTTCCGGACCGACCCCACGATCTACGACGGCCGTTTTGCTAACAACGGCTGGTTACAGGAACTGCCAAAGCCGCTGACGAAAATCACCTGGGACAATGCTGCTCTCATCAGTCCCAACACAGCCGCGCAACTCGGAATAACAAAAACGATCGGGAGAAAGGGCGGCGAGATTTTTGTCGACCCGTTGAAAGTCACGTATCAGGGTCGCACCATCAGCAATGCCGTACCCACCTGGATCACCCCCGGCCAGCCGGACGGGGTCATTACCATTCATCTTGGCTATGGGCGTACGCAGGCGGGCCGCGTCGGTAACAAGCACGGCTTTAATGCCTACGAAATTCGCACTGCCGATTCGCCGTGGTCAGGACAGTCCGTCCAGGTGGAAAAGGCGGCCGGCGACCAGTATTTGCTCGCCGTCACCCAGCTCCACTTCAACCTGGAGGATCGTAACTTCAGCAAGGAAGACCGCGACGTTCTGCGCACGGAGACTCTGGAAGACTACCTGCAAGGCAAGCATCGGGAACATGAAACGCACATTCCCGGCCCTGACGAGACGCTTTACGATCCCAAGCTTTTCGACTATCAAAACCAGGGTAACGGTTTGAACTGTGCCTGGGGCATGGCCATCGATCTAAACAATTGCGTCGGCTGCAACGCCTGCACGATCGCCTGCCAGTCGGAAAACAACATTCCGATCGTCGGGAAAGAGGAAGTGGTCCGCAGTCGCGAGATGCATTGGATACGCCTGGATACTTACTTCAAGGGCGAGGACCCGAATCACCCCGAAGGCACCCACTTCATGCCGGTGCCGTGTATGCACTGCGAGAACGCCCCGTGTGAACCGGTTTGCCCGGTGCATGCGACCGTACACAGCGCCGAAGGCCTGAACGATATGGTCTACAACCGTTGTGTAGGCACGAAGTATTGTTCGAACAACTGTCCATACAAAGTTCGCCGGTTCAATTTTTTCCTGTACCAGGATTGGGAGCAGCCGACCTACCAGTTGATGCGCAACCCGGATGTGTCGGTGCGCAGCCGCGGCGTGATGGAGAAATGTACCTACTGCGTCCAGCGCATTCAGGGCGCGAAGATTCAGTCGGAGATTGAGGGACGGAAAGTTCGAGACGGCGAAATCGTGACCGCCTGTCAGGCAGTTTGTCCGACGGAGGCGATCGTGTTTGGAGACGTGAACGATCCGAACAGCAAGGTCTCAAAACTGAAGGCGGAAAAACGGAATTATTCATTGCTGTCGGATCTGAACACCAAACCGCGAACGACTTATTTGTCCGCGTTGAGAAATCCGAATCCGGAGATTAAGGCCGAAGGATAGAGGTCAGAACCGCCTGCGTAAGCGGGCGGATCAGTTGCCTCGATTGGCCACCCGCTTACGCAGGTGGTTCTGACAAGAGATGCCAGACGATCCACATAGCGAAGGTCCGATGCACCATACGACGGCGCCGGTCGTGGCTCCGGGGCTGACGTTTGCCTCGGTGACCGACAAGATCAGCTCCATCGTCTTGAAGCGCAAGACGCCGATCTGGTGGTTCGCCGGGTTTGCCATCTCGTTCGTTCTCTTCCAGCTGATGCTGCTGACCATCACGAAGCTGCTCTTCGTCGGCATCGGACTTTGGGGCGTCAACATTCCCGTCGCCTGGGGAATGGATATTCTGAACTTCGTTTGGTGGATTGGTATTGGTCACGCCGGTACCTTGATCTCCGCGATCCTGCTGCTGCTGCGCCAGCAATGGCGCACCTCGATAAACCGTTTTGCCGAGGCGATGACCCTGTTTGCCGTGGCCCAGGCCGGCATGTATCCGATCATGCATCTGGGCCGTCCCTGGCTGGCCTATTGGTTGTTCCCATATCCAAACACGATGGGAATCTGGCCGCAGTTTCGCAGCCCGTTGATGTGGGACGTGTTTGCGGTGTCCACGTATGCGACCGTTTCCGCGATGTTCTGGTTTGTCGGTCTGATTCCCGACTTCGCCACGCTTCGCGATCGCGCCCGCAGCAAACCTTTTCAACTTCTTTACGGCCTGCTGGCGATGGGTTGGCGCGGTTCCGCCCGTCACTGGCATCGGTACGAAATGGCTTACCTGTTACTGGCCGGGCTGGCGACGCCCCTGGTGCTGTCCGTGCACACGATCGTCAGTTTCGACTTTGCGGTGGGTGTCATGCCGGGTTGGCACGCCACAATCTTTCCGCCCTACTTCGTCGCCGGGGCCATCTATGCCGGCTTTGCAATGGTCCTCTTGCTGACGATTCCTTTGCGCAGGGTTTATGGACTGCAAAGCTTCATCACGATGCGCCACATGCACAACATGGCCAAGGTGATGCTGGCGACCGGTTTGATTGTCGGCTACGGCTATGTGATGGAAGCCTTCTTTGGCTGGTACAGCGGCAATCTCTACGAGCGTTACATGATTTGGAACCGGATGCACGGGCCGTATGCCGGTTACTACTGGGCCCTGATCATCTGCAACAT
>DATKIS010000814.1:0-2473 GCA_035543975.1 Pyrinomonadaceae bacterium | reverse complement strand
GCTACCGCTCCCGGTTCTGTACCGCTTCGCGGACCTGCCGATCGGATGTAACAAAGACTTTTTGTGCGAAGCCGGTCTGCATTATAGACGAGTATGACTTCCGAAGGTGGAAACCCTGTAGTGGCTCAAGGAAGAGCGGGGACAAGTCCTCCTTCCTAAGTGCGCCGGGATAAACCGGCAGGTTGTAGTGAATGAAAGAGTCATACGTTAAAGGTTTAGCCAACCATGACGGCCCCGAGTCATGCGTCGGGTGGAGTAATCCATCAGGCGAAGCGTTGACAGGGGTACGTGCAGGCAGGGTATTGAGCCGCGAAAAGGGACACAATCGGGATGCCGACCCTCTTTGGGAATGGGGAAGGCAACAACTAACGGACCGCTTTGGCAAGGGACGATGGTATCCCGCGAGGTCGGAGACCCCAGGCATGCACGGAAACAACTTGCGCGAGAACCGGGAGAACCTGCGACCACCCAAGCCGGCACGCTTGGGTCGCATCGAGAAGTCTAAGGACGTACGGCGATGATGAACGGACGCAGGAAGTCGGACAGACCCGTAGTAGCGACGAAGCCCGCGAACAAAGCTGGCGCAACGGTGAACGATGCCGGTGGGTTGGTGGCGGAGCAGGTGGAGCGAAGGGGTCTGGCCAAGGGGAAGCCGCCGCGGCAAAACGCGAACCGGGCACAGGACCGGGAAGTCGTGCAAAGTGCGCTGGGGCGGATACGGCAAGCAGCGGTGAAAGATAGGAAGGCGAAATTCACCAGCCTGATGCACCACATCTACAACTTGAGCACTTTGCGCGAAGCCTATTACGGGCTGAAGCGCGATGCGGCAGCGGGAGTAGACGGGGAAACGTGGCGACAGTACGGAGAGAACCTGGAGAGCAATCTCACAGACCTCACCGCACGGCTGCGGCGCGGGGCTTATCGAGCGAAAGCGGTACTTAGAAGATACATCACCAAAGACGATGGGCGGCTCAGACCGCTGGGGGTGACCGCGTTGGAAGACAAGCTGGTCCAACGGGCCACGGTCACGGTGCTGAATGGAATCTATGAGACTGACTTCCTCGGCTTCTCGTACGGCTACCGGCCAGGCAAGGGCCAGCACAATGCGCTGGATGCTTTGTACACCGGTCTGCTGACGAGAAAGGTGAATTGGGTGCTGGATGGCGACCTCAGCTCGTTCTTCGATGGTTTGGACCATGAATGGCTGATGAAGTTCATCGAGCACCGGGTAGCGGACCAGCGCGTGGTGCGGCTCATCCGCAAATGGCTGAGCGCAGGCGTGCTGGAAGAGGGTCAGTGGAGGTGCAGTGAAGAAGGAACGCCACAGGGCGGCAGTGCCTCGCCATTGTTGGCTAACATCTATCTGCACTATGTGTTCGACCTCTGGGTGCAGCACTGGCGTAAGACAAAAGCCAGGGGCGACGTGATAGTCGTCCGCTGGGCTGATGACTTCGTCGTGGGTTTTGAGCACCAGTCGGACGCCGCCCGGTTTCACCATGAGCTGGCGGAACGGTTCGCCCAATTCAAACTGAAACTGCATCCCGAGAAGACGCGCGTAATCGAGTTTGGCCGCTACGCAGCCGAACGGCGCAAACGGCGAGGACAAGGGAAACCGGAGACATTCAACTTTCTTGGCTTCACCCACATCTGTGGGAAGCAGCGAAGCAACGGGATGTTTGCGGTATGGCGGCGCACGATGAGCAAGAGGCAACGGGCTAAGCTGAAGGCTGTCAAAACGGAACTGCGTAAACGAATGCACCAGCGCGTGGCCGAAGTGGGTAAGTGGCTGCGGTCGGTGGTGACGGGACACAATCGTTATTACGGGGTGCCCTCGAACCTGCCTTCGTTAGGTGCTTTCCGCTTTCAGGTGGGGCGTTACTGGTATCGCACGCTTCGGCGACGCAGCCAGAAATCGCGTCTCTCTTGGGCGCGCATGTACCGTTTGCTTGATTGCTGGCTGCCACGACCCACCCTGCATCACCCTTATCCTTCGCGCCGCCTTGGCGTCATTACCTGAGGCAGGAGCCGGATGCGCTAGCAGCGCTCGTCCGGATCTGTGGAGGGGGTGCTAGTAATAGTCATCCCTACTCTAACCCTGTGAGGAAACCTGTCTCACTGCTGGGCTCAATCAATAGCAAATGCCTGAGGGATAGAGCAGTTTTGTCGAATGCTATCGCAGGGGCAATCTGGTATCCTGATCACTCTCGTTTCAAAGGGAACAACAGCTCCCCGTTCTCGAGCCCGTCAGAATAGTCCAAATGGAATTTCCAAATGAAGTTTGTTGCCGGAAATGCAGAAAGCCGTGTTTGCGTAAGAATCGTCGTCCTGGTCTGCGCGTGTTTGATAGCAAGTGTGGCTAATGGCCAGTCTCCTGACGTTGCCGCGCCCTCTCCAGTACGCAGCAATGAAGTGACCGGAACAATCGGTGCACGCGACATCGGCGATCCGCGTTTGACCGATCACTATTACGCCT
>DATKIS010000813.1:0-2223 GCA_035543975.1 Pyrinomonadaceae bacterium | reverse complement strand
CTCGCGCTGGCGGCAGCTTCGCTCGACGCGCTTTCGCCGCTCGCAGTGTTGGGACGAGGCTATGCGATCGCCCAGAGCGAAGATGGCAAGCTTCTGCGTGATGCGAGCGCTGTGGCCATCGGCGATTCAGTGAGGGTGCGGCTGGCTAAAGGCGATCTGCAGGCCAGGGTAGAGACCATCAAGGATGAGGTTTAGCATTCAAGTGACATCTTGTTGTTTCGTGTGATTTAGTGTCGTTGTTTGGGGTTCGACAGATTAGGGGATAGTAAATGAAGAACAACCAGGAGCAAGCCAAGTCTTTTGAGGCGTCACTCGAGGCGCTGGAACAAATTGTTCACGAGCTCGAGCAGGGCGACTTGCCACTCGAAAAGAGTTTAGAACTGTTCGAGCAGGGCATCGGACTTTCACGACAGTGTCAGGAGCGGCTCAATCAGGCTGAGCGCCGCATTGAAGTCCTGCTGCGCGACAATCAGGGTCGCCCGGTAGTTAGCGCATTTGAAGATTCGCAGGTGATTTCCAAGGATAATGGCAGCGAGAACGATGAAGACGCCTTCTGAAGAAACAGCGCCTCCTACCAACACCGCGAGCCTGGCGAAGTTTTTTGAAGAGTCTCAAGCGCTCATTAACGCCGAGCTCGACCTGCTTCTCCCGGCAGAATCAGTCCCGCCGGCGAGGATCCATTCCGCAATTCGCTGGTGTGTGTTTGCCGGGGGCAAGCGACTCCGGCCGCTGCTCACGCTCGCCGTAGGACAAGCCTTCGGAGCTGCGAACAACGAGCTCTTGGCGACGGCCTGTGCGCTCGAAATGATTCACACCTATTCGCTGATCCACGACGACCTGCCCTCCATGGACGATGACGATCTAAGACGAGGACGGGCGACTTGTCATATCAGGTTCGGAGAAGCGATTGCCATTCTGGCGGGCGATGCGCTTCAGACTCTGGCCTTCAAGACCATTGCCGAAGATGAGCAGTTGTCTGCCGTAAAGCGGATGCAGCTGGTTCGTGAAATCGCCCGCGCATCGGGAACTCCTGAGGGTATGGTAGCCGGACAAGCTCATGACCTTGAGGCAGAATCGCGGGAGGTCAGCGCGCAGGAGTTGGAACAAATTCACCGGTTGAAGACCGGGGCCCTAATAATTGCTGCCGCCCGCTCCGGGGCCATCATCGCCGACGCATCCGAGGGTGAGCTGGCTGCCGTCAGCAACTACGCGGCCCACCTTGGTCTGCTATTTCAAATTACGGACGATCTGCTCGACATTACGGCGACAGCCGAAACGCTGGGAAAAACACCCGGGAAAGACCTGCGTTCTGAGAAGGCTACCTACCCTGCACTCTTGGGCATCGATGCGACCAGAACGCATCTGGTTCAGACCCATCGGGCAGCATGCGCTGCTTTGGATGGCCTGACGCAGCCGACTGAGTTATTACGAACCATCGCGGATTTTATTTTGGCGCGTGAAGCGTAAAATCTGGAGGGGACAGTTTGGATTTGAATAAGCAGAAGCAATTACAGAATTGCCGTGCGGGTGGTTGAGAAAGCAGAAACACGCGCTCGCGGCTTCGCCGCCCGATGTGCGGAAGGGCTGCGCCCTTCCGTAGCTTAGATACACCCCGGGGCTACGCCCCAAAACCTAAGGGGCGTAGCCCCGCAATATTTCGAGTACTGGTCCGGTGGGGCGGAGCCACCACCGCACATCCGGCGGCATAGCCGCGGACCCTGGTTGTTACAGGGCCTCTAGCGTAATGGAAAAACCTACTGAAAATCCCAATGTCTAAACCAGCTTTGCTAGTTCTGCTGTTCTGCTCGGCTTTAACAGTTCTCGTCTGCGGAGCCTGCAGCAAAAGCGCCGCACCGCCACCGCCAACGGCCGTTTTCGATCCGGTGGCCCATGGAAAGGAGATTGAGAAGTGGCGGAGTGATCGCCTGGCGACGCTGACGAAGCAGGACGGTTGGCTCACGCTCATCGGCCTCCACTGGCTGAAGGAGGGGGAGAGTAAATTTGGCAGCAGCCCGGTCAACGCCATTCGCTTGCCGAAAGATCGATCACCGCTCGTCGCCGGGAGTCTCTGGCTCGAGAATGGTAAGGTGCGAATGACGGCACATCCGGCGGTTGAAATCACTGCGGCCGGTGCTCCTGTGACCACACTGGATCTGAGGAACGACACCGACGACCGGGGTGCCACCGTATTGAAGTTTGGCACTCTTTTGCTGAACGTAATCA
>DATKIS010000812.1:0-6756 GCA_035543975.1 Pyrinomonadaceae bacterium | reverse complement strand
CCGGTGGCTACGATTGGCGGGTTGAACCCAGCTTCGTTTACAGCCCGTTTGATGGCCGCAACCAACGGAACACTCCGTCCAAACGGTCCCGTCTCATCCGATAAAACTGTAGGCATACACTCGTAACCGCTTTGACCGGTGTATGGGTAAACCGCCTGCCCGACTTTCGGCTGTTGCGCATCCTCAAACTTTCCCCCTCTCGAAATTGAAAGGAAGTCCATACCGGCGCGAGCAAACTCAACACCGAAATACTTCGCATCGTCCAGGTCGTTTCCACCGGCAATCACTTCATCCCCGAGAAAACGAGCCCCAACTACGAAGTCGCTTCCGACTGCCCCGCGCACGGCTGTATAAACTTCAAGTGGCAACCTGACACGATTTTCCCGCGATCCTCCATAGCCGTCATCCCGGGTGTTCAACGCGCTCAAGAAGCCGGCCATCGTGTAAGCGTGTGCGTAGTGCAATTCCACTCCGTCAAAACCGGCGTCCCTTGCCCGGCGAGCGGCCTCCGCAAAAACGTTCGGCAGCACCTGCGGCAATTCGCTAACGTGCGGAAGATGCATGTCGGTGACGTGCTCGCGATAACCGAAGCGAAGTGATTCCAACTCACGCGAGTCAAGTAAACGATTGAGCACGTCGTCAGGAGAGTCCTTAAGGACTTCGCGTACTCTCGTCTCGACCGAATCCAGCCAACCCGGATCTGCTGTAACCTCCGCCAGCCTTTCCCGGTGTCTTTGATTCACCTGGAGGAAGCGCGCGAAATATTTCTCTCTTTCCGGCCGTCGCTTAACGCTGAGAAAGTCGATTATTTGAATAAAGAGTTTTGTCTGTCCGTCGCTCGCGTCTTTTACTGTCTCCACCAACTCGCTTAGGCCGGGCAGAAACCGATCGTGACCAATGCGTAGTAAGGGACCACTTGGAATATCACGAATACCAGTTGCTTCAACCACCAGGACGCCTGGGCGACCTTCGGCGAACCGCCGGTACCAATCAAGATTCTGTCGGGTAACGAAGCCGTCATCGGTGGCACGCCACGGCACCATTGCCGGCACCCAGGTCCGACTGGCAACCTGAATCGGACCAATCTTGACGGGCTGATAAAGGAGAGAGCGTTCCGCCTCCTCAGCCGTGGGCCAGCGAGTCACCGGAATGCTGTGTCTGATCGGGTTCTTAAACTTCCACATCGTAATCGAATAACTGTATCACGGGGAGGCAGTCATTCAGGCAAATCCAGCCTTGCAGCCAGGCGGGAAGATCATTCCTCTTCGTTATGATAAATTAGGTCATCTTCAAAGTTCAGTAGGAGCACCGTTTTGACTGACGAGCTACTTAAGTGGCGTCTTGAGTTTCCAATTCTGGGAAATACTGTCTATCTGATCTCCCATAGTTTAGGGGCAATGCCAAGAGAGACTTTTTCCCGGCTCACAGACTACGCTGAGACCTGGGCCACGCGCGGCGTCCGCGCCTGGGCTGAGGGTTGGTGGGACATGCCGGTCACGGTCGGGAACGAAGTGGCGCGTATCATCGGCGCGCCGCCGGACAGTGTCGTGATGCATCAGAATGTTTCGATCTGCCAATCCTTAATACTCTCCTGCTTTGAACCCACGCCCAAAAGAAACAAGATCGTCTATTCGGAGTTGAATTTCCCTTCGGTGATGTATGTCTACGAGGCCCACGCGCGCGACGGGCGGCTAAGGATCGAAACCATCGCTTCGGACGACGGCATTACGGTGCCGCTTGATCGCTTCCTCGAGGCGATTGACGAGGAGACCCTGCTGGTCCCCTTCTCGCATGTGCTCTTCAAGAGTGGGTTCTTGCAGAACGCTAAGGCCATAACTGATCGAGCACATGAAGTGGGCGCCATGGTGGTGCTGGATGCTTACCAGTCAGCCGGTACCGTCCCCTTCAACGTCACTGATCTCAACGTAGACTTTGCGACCGGTGGCTCGGTGAAATGGCTCTGCGGCGGGCCAGGCGCCGGATACCTTTATGTGCGTCCGGATCTTCATCAGACTCTTCAACCAAAGACTACCGGATGGATGGCCCATGAATCTCCCTTTGCCTTCGAAACGGAGATCAAGTACGCGCCGAACATCAGGCGCTTTCTTCACGGCTCCCCCCCGATTCCGGCGCTCTATTCCGCGCAGTCTGGCTATCGAATAATTAATGAAATTGGTGTTGATAAGATTCGCGAAAAGAGTGTCCGGCAAACCACTCAGCTGATCGCGCTCGCCGAGGAAGCAGGGTTTAAGGTGACGAGTCCGCAAAACGCGGCCGACCGCGGGGGCACCATCACGATTGGCCACGAGGATGCCGCTGCGATTACCAAGGAACTGATTCGTCGGGAATTCATCGTTGATTACCGTCCCGGTGCAGGTGTGCGCATCTCCCCGCATTTTTACACCAGCGATGATGAGTTGGAACTCGTCATCGAGGAAATGAAAAAGATTCGAAGCAGTGGCGCATTCAAGGCGACGGAAGGCGTCGGCGCTGCGTTTTAGAAGAGATCAAGCTTGGAACTGCGCACCTTCTTTGCATCATTTCGGCGAGCTAAGTGAGTCTCTCTAGACTTAGAAACTCAAAATACAGAGATCAATGGCAAACGATTACGGTCAGCAGTCAACTCTTTCCTACAACAAATATCTGAAAGTGGCCGATTTGATTGGGCTGCAGGAATGCCTGTCGGATCCAGCTCATCACGACGAGCTGTTGTTCATTACGATTCACCAGGCGTACGAACTCTGGTTTAAGCAGATCCTCCACGAACTCGATGCAGCTATCCTGAAGTTGGGTGAAGGTCGACTGGCTGGCGCCGCCCATACGATGCGACGAGTGGTGGAGATTGAAAAGCTGCTAATCACCCAGATACATATTTTGGAAACGATGACCCCGATCAGCTTTCTGGGATTTAGGGACCAACTGAATCCGGCTAGTGGCTTTCAGTCAATGCAGTTTCGAGAAATCGAATTCGCCTCTGGCTATAAACAGGAAAACATTCTTAATGAATTCCGGGCCGATGAATTCGCTTACACCCGCTTGCGGCAACGTTTTTCAGCGTCGTCTTTAGGAGACGCGTTCTACGCAGCTTTGCGCCAGCGCGGACTGGATGCACCGGCTCACGATCCTCTTGAAGGTGAGCATGAACAGAAGGTTGGCTACGGGAAACGAGCCCAGGCGGTATTGGAAATACTCACCCACTTTGAAGACCGCTATGACGAGTTTCAACTAGCCGAAGCATTGCTCGAACATGATGAGTACTTTTCATTGTGGCGTTCTCATCACATCAAAATGGTAGAACGCATGGTCGGAACCAAGCGTGGCACCGGAGGATCGGAGGGCGTCGGTTACTTAAGGACCACGCTCGACAAGAAGTTTTTCCCAGAACTCTGGGAGGCGCGTACCTATCTCGATACGAAGCACGGCGAAGGCGGCTGTCCCTTTGCGAAAGAGTGAAGCCAAAACTAAGGACGATCCACGAAATCACACGAATCGGCAGGAAAGAGATCCCAGTTCGAGTTATTTCGCGCGCTCTCGTGGATCGTTACTCTTCCGGAGAACGTCCCTGTATCAGGCCCACACAACCGATGTCCATCTCATTTCCCGAACGATTTAATATGGCCGACTACTTCCTCTACCACAATGTGGAGGAGGGCCGCGAAAACAAAACCTGCCTCTACTTCGAGGATCGAAGATACACTTACGGCGAGGCTGTTCACTGGTCGAATCGGGCAGGTAACGCCCTGCGAGAGTTGGGCGTTGAAATGGAAGACCGGGTGTTGATTGTGCTGCCGGATTGTCCGGCGTTTGTATGGAGCTGGTTTGGCGCGGCCCGCATCGGCGCGGTGATCACTATGGTCAATCCGCTCCTACCCGCCGAAGACTACAAATATTATCTCGATTACACGCGCGCTCGCGTCGCCATCATTCCCGCTTCTTTGGTAGAAGTCTTTGCCGAGGCAACACGAGGGGCCCGTTTTCTCGAAACCGTGTTAGTAGTCGATCAAGGCCAGGAGAAGCTTGCCGAAACCAGGATTGACTCGCGCCAGAAGGACGTCTCGGGAAGCCCTGCGAAATGGCTCTCCTTTGGCAGCATCGTCGAAGCTCAGCTAGATGAGTGCACTCCCGCCGACACCCACCGCGACGACATCGCCATTTGGCTGTTCACGTCCGGTTCCACCGGCCATCCGAAAGGCGCTGTGCATCTCCAGCACGACTTGCCATTCAATACGGAAGTATTTGCCAAGGCCACGATCGGCGTTCGTGAAAGCGACTTGACTGCATCAGTGCCAAAGCTTTTCTTCGGCTATGCGACGGGGACGAACCTCTTATTTCCCTTCTCGGTGGGAGCGGCAACAGTTCTCTTTTCCGAGCGTTCAACTCCGGAGAAGCTGTTCGAGGTTATTGAGCGATGTCGTCCGACCATACTGACGACGGTGCCGACGATGATCAACTCGATGCTCAATGCGCCCGATGCGAGCCACCGCGATTTGTCTAGTTTGCGTTTCTGCTACTCAGCCGGTGAGGCTTTACCTGTGGAACTCTATGCGCGCTGGAAACGAACTCTCGACGTGGAAATCTACGATGGCATCGGTTCGGCCGAAATGTTCCATATATACATCTCCAACCGCCCCGGAGATGTAATACCCGGATCGCTCGGCCGAGTGGTCAACGGGTACGAAGCCAGGATTGTTGACGCTGAAGGCAAGGAAGTGTCAACGGGTGAGATGGGAACCCTCAAGATCAAAGGAGACTCCGCCGCGCTCTGCTATTGGAATGCTCACGAGAAATCGAAAGAGACATTCGCGGGAGATTGGTGCACCACCGGCGATCAGTTCCACGTCGACGAGGCCGGACATTACTGGTACCACGGGCGCACCGACGATATGTTGAAGGTATCGGGCATCTTTGTGGCGCCCGCAGAGCTTGAAAACTGCCTCTTGCAACATGAGGCTGTGCTCGAATGCGCGGTAATCGGGGCGCAATCTGAAGATGGCTTAATCAAACCGAAGGCTTTTGTTGTACTTCGCGAGGAGGCCAGCCCCAGCGATGAACTGGCTGATGCGATGAAGGCTTTTGTTAAGTCTCACCTGGCGGTCTACAAATATCCACGCTGGATTGAATTCGTTGGTTCACTTCCCAAGAACGATCGCGGCAAAATCGATCGCAAGAAGTTAAAGCAACCTGAACCCACTAACCCCACAGTTTGAAAGCAAACTCAGAATTAGCGCGGTCGGCTTTCGAGATCGTAATCACGAAGGCGGCGATAAAGCGTGGAAGGAGAGATCCCGAGGATTTCTGCGGTCTTGCCGCGGTGCCATCCCGTTTGTTCGAGCGCGGCCAGAATCTGTTGGCGCTCGACATCGCGTAAGGAAGTAGGCGACGAGCCGGTGTTAGGAGCAAAAGCGCCCGTGCTGGAGGCGAGGTTGGTGGCTACGCCGGCAACCGCAGAAACTGCGGGAAACGCGGTGACGGGTGACGAGGGGCGAACCACTTCCGGAGGCAGATCGCCGACAGTAATGCGTCCGTTGTTTGAAAGAATGACCGCCCGCTCCAGGCAATTCTTTAATTGCCGAACGTTCCCTGGCCAGCTATAAGCCCGCATAGCTTCCAATACCTCGGGGTCAACCTCAGGAGGTGTCGTTCCGCCCACACTATTTAGCAGGTGGCGAGCCAGGGGTTCGATGTCCTCCGGGCGTTCTCTAAGAGGCGCCAAATCGATTTGAAATCCGTTGATGCGATAAAGAAGATCTGAGCGAAACACACCGTCGGTGACAATGGTGTCGAGATTGCGATTGGTTGCCGCTACGATCCGCACGTTGACTTCAACCTTGCGCACGCCTCCCACCCGGAAGAAGGTCCTAGTCTCGATTGCGCGTAACATCTTTGCCTGCAGTTGCGCCGGCAATTCAGTCACCTCGTCGAGGAAGAGGGTGCCGCCATCTGCCAGTTCAATCAATCCGAGCTTCCGTCCCTTGGCCCCTGAAAATGCTCCTGCTTCGTAACCGAAGAGTTCCGACTCGAGCAGAGACTCTTGAAACGCCGCACAGTTGATATCGATAAAGGAACCTTCCGCACGTGTCGATAAGCGGTGAATGGCGTGGGCGATGAGTTCTTTTCCGGTGCCCGACTCCCCGGTTATCAACACTGAGGCTTCCGAGGGCGCTACTCGCTCAACAAGTCTCACGGCCTCCTTCATGGCTTCGGAAACTGAGACGATGTTAGGTAAACCCGATTGGCGGGCCAGCTGTTCTCGAAGACGCAGATTATCCACGCGCAAGCGGCGCTTCTCAGCGGCCTGTTTCACCCGCACGTCGAGTTCAGTAATGCTATAAGGCTTGGTAAGGTAATCGTAGGCTCCGAGCTTCATGGCTTCTACCGCTGTTTCCACGGTAGCCTGGCCCGTCAACATGATAACTTCCGGAGGGTTTGGCCGTTCATGCACGCGCCGCAAGACTTCCATGCCGTCGATGCGCGGCATGTTGATATCGCAAAGCAGGACATCTACATTGCTCTCTTCGAGCTTACGTAATGCGGCTTCCCCGTCAGGAGCAACCTGGACCCGATAACCCAGTCTCTCCAACTCCTTCTGCAAGACCATGCGAAGATTTGCCTCATCTTCGGCGATCAGAATTCGTGCTATTTTTTGCTCACTCAATCCGGAAATTCTCCATCCTAAAGTGGTCCGCGAATCTGGTCATTCAGACCTGCGTTGCCCCTGGATCGCAACCAGTAATACGCTTGCATAAGTCGAACTTT
>DATKIS010000811.1:0-6535 GCA_035543975.1 Pyrinomonadaceae bacterium | reverse complement strand
TCTCAGTTCTTCTTGTTGATTCAACTCAGGCAAGCCAGCGCAGCATTCGAGGGCTATTGTCAACCGGTAATAACTTTCACCTGCGTTGTGCGAGCAGCTATCGTGCGATTTTAGATGGATTTCGCAGCAAAGCTTACGATGTTTGTCTGATCGATTCAGACGGCGATTCGGCACTCAAGTTATTAGCCCAGGCGCGGAGCCTCGGTTGGACTGCACCCATTGTCCTGGTGGCTGCTAACAACGCGGCGGAGGTGATTGGAGCGATACGGAGCGGATTTGCTGATTGCCTGATTCGGAAGGAACTCAGTCTTGCGGAAATCGAACATTCACTCTGTTCAGTAGTTGAGCAGGCGCGTAGCATGGCCCTCCTTGATCAGCGGCAACGACGTTATCTCGCGTTACTGGATAACGCCAATCAAATTGTCTATACGCATGATCTCAATGGCGCCCTACTGTCGATCAATCAGGCTGGCGAGCAACTCATGGGGTATTCCCTGGCGGAAGCTGTCGGCATGGACATCTTGCAGCTAGTGGCTCCCGCCGACCGGGTGCTAATGAGCAACGTGATCGCGCGAACTCTGGATGCTCAAACCCAAATGGGAGCAGAACTCAACTTTGTTACCAGGTATGGCCGTAAGGTATTAGTTAAGATTGACACTCATCCGATAAATCACGACGGACAAACCATCGAGATTCAGGGAGTCGCCGTAACGCACGCCAGGTTACCAAGGGGCGGCGATTGGGAAGTGCAGGACCTTAGAACTCAGGATGAACCTCCCGCGTCACTTGTCGATGATGGTGGCCCAATCCTCTGCAACGAAGATGCCGCTGAATTTCCTCCAGCCCAAAAACTCAGTCCCTTATCCCGCTCACTTTCCTAATCTGGAAAGGATGGCACGATCCGTGCGACTTAGAGCCTGCCTGAACTGAATGGCCGGATAATGGCCCGGTTGCGGCAAAAGTCCAGGGCGATCTGACGCTGCGAAGTCCCTTTTGCACCCGCGAATCGGATTTTCACCCTACTAGCTGCTAGTCCCCGACCAATTTCTCCGTTCCCAGGAAAGCCAACTGAACCGCGATGACCGAACTCATCAGCTCGCCAACAACATCTCCAGCTAACCTCCACCCAACCGTCCAATCCTATTCAGGATGTCCGGCCGAAAATGAGGAGCTGGCATCCGATCGGCGCATCCTGATCGTCGACGATGAACCTGTAATCCGCGCGTTGTTTGCCTCGTGGCTCAGTGAAGAGAGGTTTGAGTGCACCACGGCTGCATCTGCGGATGAAGCGCTGGTATATCTCGCCAACGACACTTTTGCTCTCGTCATCTCCGACATGATGATGCCGGGCCGCAACGGCGTCGAACTCTTGCGAGAGATAAAGGCCCGTTATCCTGACACAGCGGTGATCATGGTATCGGGAGTTGACCGACCTCAACGAGTACGCGACGCGCTGATGGTCGGAGCGTTTGACTATCTCATCAAACCTTGCGAACTCGGTGTGTTAACGCTCTCAGTGGAGCACGCACTGGAGCGTCGGACCCTGCAGCGCACTACCCGAATCTATAAAGCCCATCTTGAGAACCAGAATATCGAACTAGCCAACAGCAAGACCCAGCTTGAGCGCCTTCAGGGCCAGCTGGTGCACACCGAGAAGATGGCTAGTTTGGGGCAGCTTGCCGCCGGCGTCGCCCATGAGTTGAACAACCCAGCCGGCTTTATCTTCGGCAACATGGATCTGCTCGGTGACTACCTCGGGCAACTCCGGCATCTCCTTCAGATTTACGACCAGACGACGCTGTCAGTTGAGGACACGCAGTTGGTCAACTCGCTTAAAACAGAGATTAGATACGACAAACTTGTGGGTGACCTCGACTCAATAATCGCGGATTGCAGCGAAGGGGCCGAGCGAATCTGTGCCGTCGTCAAGAACCTTCGCCTCTTCTCGCGTCTTGATGAGGCCGAACTCAAGAAGGTGGACATTCATAGCGGCATCGAATCGACCCTACGCTTGATGTCTCGCTATTTCAGTGGCGGCCCGGTCACGCTTCGTCGCGACTACGGAGATTTGCCCGTCATTGACTGTTACGCCGGCCAGCTAAATCAGGTTTGGATGAACCTGCTCGTCAACGCCGCGCAGTCTATTGCCGGGCCCGGTGAAGTAAGCATTTCCACCAGGCTCGATCAGGGTTCGGTGATAGTGGCAATTAGCGACACCGGGTCGGGAATCCCCGAAGCTCAACTGTCTCGAATATTTGAACCGTTCTTTACGACCAAAGCTGTAGGCGAGGGCACCGGCCTTGGCCTTTCGATTTCATACGGAATTATCCAACGCCATGGAGGCACGATTAACGTCGCCAGCCAAATTGGACGCGGAACAACTTTTTCGGTTCGCATTCCCATTCGCGGTACCGAATCTGAGGGGACTCGCAACGACCAGAACTTTCTCGGGAGGATTCTTAATGACTTATAAACTGTTAATTGTTGACGACGAATTGCCGAACTTACGGTTGCTGGAAAGATTGTTCTCAGACGAGTATCAGTGTTTGGTGGCCTCGTCCGGCATTGAGGCAATCCGCCTGCTCGAACAACATGATGTCGCGATTCTGATCACAGATCAGCGCATGCCCGAGATGACCGGCATCGAACTATTGAAACGCACTGCCCAGTTGCGTCCACACATGGTGCGGATTCTCCTGACCGGCTACACAGATGTAGAAGCCCTGGTCGACACAATCAATTGTGGACTGGTCTACATGTATTTCACCAAACCCTGGAACAATGACGACCTCAAGCTCAAGGTCAGTCGCGCCCGCGAACATTATGAGAACAACAAGACCCGCAACTCTCTGGTGTCTACCAATGATCGGCTGATGAGAACACTACAAGAGACCCATCAGGCAGTCGTTGAGGGACTAGCTGAGATGCTTAGAATTCGAGACTTTAGCGAGTATAACCACGCAGTCCGCGTTCGCGGTTATGCTCTGCGGATTGCAGACATAATGGGACTTGGCGCCGAAGAAAAGGAAACTTTAGCGGCAGCGGGTCTGCTCCACAGCCTGCTCAAAAAGGACTTATCCGGAAGTGGCGCGCGTCGCTCGGATAACCAATCCGAGACACCTGTTGACCACTCAGAATGTGAAGCCCGTCTTCTGAATACGATTCCCGATCTCGCCAAAGTCAGGGACGTAATCAACTTTCATCGGGAGAATTTTGACGGCAGTGGTACTCCCGGACGATTGAATGGCATCCAGATTCCGCGCGCGTCACGGATTCTTCGCGTCGCCGCTGAATACGATTCAATGATTCAGCCGAGGGCTTCGCCCGCCCGCATGATGCATGACGAAGCAATGCACTTCCTCCTGCAACGGTCAGGAAAACAATTTGATCCCCAGATAATCGAAATCATGTCCCAGCTCACTCCCGACGTGCTGGGCCACGTGGACACAGCGGGCGAGTTTCCAGGGGCAATCAGCAATAGCTTTGACGTTGCCTTTGTTGATTCTACTGTTTGGTAACGCAATCTTTCCGAAACCCGAGCAATTACCATCCCTAAACAATGCCTTTAGCATTCCGGCTTATGTCAGAAAGAAGAATACAGCCAAGGTTTGAAGTATGTTTGGACGTTCGCTGGCAGGGGTCTGCGACCAACTACAACGTCCGAATTGCCGATATGTCTGAGGGTGGGTGTTATATCGACACGATCCTCGAGGTTACTAAAGGCGAAATTCTGTCACTCAGTATCATGATGCCGGATCATGAGTGGTTGGAACTAGAGGCAGTAGTAGCTCATCATTTCCCGCGACTCGGGTTCGGAGTTCGGTTTGTCAATTCAAGCGAAGCCCAGCGCCGCCAGATTCGTTCGTTAATTTACCGCTCGAATCCCACGATAGGTGAGAGCTCTTCCGCTTCATTGCCCTACCACCCAGGTCCTGAAACGCCCCTCCACTGGTAACCCCGCACCTCCTCTTGAAAAGAATGACGTCACTTGTGGGGAAATCATGTAAAGCATGAAGGGGCCTTTCGGGCGTTGAGAAAACCATTAAGCCCGCTCACGATTACGCAGGTTGGCCGCATGACTATCCTTATGGAGTTTGAGTCATAAACTGAGAAAGCCTTGCGCGAGAGCGTCGAGGCCCTTCGAATTTGTAATGAACACAAGGGGGAGATTGAATTGATGGCAACCGACGTGGTCATGCCGCAAATGGCGGTCGTGAACTGGCGGAGCGCGCAGCGCTGATCCGTCCGGACACCCTCGTGCTATACATGTCGGGCTATACGGATGACGCGGTCGTCCGTCATAGCGTACTCGACGAAGAAATGCCGTTTTTGCAGAAACCGTTCTCCCCGGAAACCCCGGCTCGCAAGGTGAGAGAGTTACTGGAGAAAACCCAGGTCCAGCAGAAAGGTGCGGCGTCAGGACGATGCAGGTTGCGGTTTGACGTCTGTGTAGCTGTTACTTTTTACCAGCGAGGCTCTTCTTTAGCATCGCCACCAGGTCAATAACCCTTCCTGGTTCTTGTTCGCGCGTCTCCGTATCAACCTCAACGACGTTCTTGCGCTGAGCGCTCTTCTTCTTAACGAGCTTCAGCAAACGCTCGGTTTGCTTGTCCTCCAACTTCCGGGGGGATAACTGCTTCCTGGACTTTCTACTAATAAACTTTTCAAACCTGGTCACGGCTGCCTTCGGCACTTTCGGCTTCCTGGGTAAATCAATGTCAACAGGCGATCGCAACTCGTCGGGAAACCTCATGGTCTCCGCCCGGAGTAGACCATGTTCCCCAAAAATGGCGACCAGGTATTCCTTCCCGCGCATCACGAAAGTAGCCAACCCAACCTTCCGATTCTTTTCCATCGTCTGGGCCAAAAGCTTGTAAGCCTTTTCAGCTCCAGACGCCGGCGCGAGGAAATACCCGCGCTCGAAATAAGCCGGCGGAATTGACTCTTCCGGCACAAAGCGCTTCAGATCAATGTCCCGGGTTTTGTCTGGCGCCAGCCGCTCCAATTCCTCATCGGTGATTACGACGTATTTGCCCTTTTTGACTTCATAACCGCGGACGATTTCATCGGCATCCAAATCACGTTCAGTTTTTGCTGAGTAGTATTTCCGCGCCAGGGGCTGGCCATCGGGTCCAAGCATGCGCAAGGGTACCCGACTGGTTTGATTAGCGGGGAACAGGTTTACCGGCACGCTAACCAGCCCAAACGTAAGGGTGCCTGACCAAAACGGACGCGGTCCGGATTGCTCACTGTTCTCTACCCTGCTCGCCTTCTTTTTTGCGGCTCGCTTAGGCAGCGCGTTTCTCCTTCCTTAGCGCCTGCAAGCTCTTCTCGAGCACGCTGTCAAGCGAACCCGTTTTGCGCTTTGATTTCACCGCGCGCAAGCGTGGCGCTTTCCCTCTTGCTTTCTGTTTGATGAATTTCATCACGCGTTCACGATACTCATCATGGTAGTCTTCCGCTCTAAACTCATCTTCCAAAAACCCTACGAGTTGCTTCGCCATGTTGAGTTCTTTCTGCGTCGGGGCGCGCCCCGCCGGCTTCGGCAAATCTCGCGCAGACACGACTTCTTCCGTGTTGCGTAAGGTGACCAATAACAGATAGTCACTTTCGGAACGTAAGGCTCCGAGGTAGGCTTTGTTACGCATGACCCAGTGGGCCACGCCTTCACGCTGGCGGTTTGCCAGGGCTTCCGCCAGGGCAAAATATGCCTGGGAATTACCATCGGGCGCGAGGTAGTAGGGCCTTTCATACCACTGCGGGCTGATTGCCTCAGGCGGAACAAATTCTATGATCTCAATCTCGCGCGAAGGTTTCGGATCAAGACTCGCCAATTCCTCGTCGGTGACAACAACAAACTTACCCGGTTCGATTTCATAACCCTTCTGAATATCCTCAGCCTCCACCTCCTCCTCTGTATTAGGATCCACCATATGCTGTTTCACCCGCATCAAGTGTTTGTCGTCGAGAATATTGAAATGAATGGTGCGATCAACCACTGCCGAGAACAGTTTGACAGGGATCTTCGTAGAGCCAATTTTTAGCTCGCCCTTCCAGATAGCACGCGCTGGCATTATCTTGAAACCTCGCTGGCCGGACCTTCGCTCGGGTCCTCACAATCCAAACAATCGCTACACGAAAACTCCAAGTTGGTGGTCACCTGCAAACAGATGGGACACATGGGCCCGTCACAATCCACGCACCGGATTTCCGTGTGATATGCGTACAACTGATTGCATGTCGAACAGGTTTCCGTCAGGTCTGTGAGCCACCAGGGCTGCGTTCGCCGAATTTTTGCCATCCTGACAATTCGCAGGCAGTTTCAGTTCCACAGTGGGCTGGGGAAAGGTGCTGGTTCCACGCCTTAGCTCTCGCTAAGATCGAGCCAACTCCAGGAAGAAATTACTGCTGGGGCGGGGACCCTGAACCTCTAGAGTTTGAGTAATCTACCGGCCGATTCTCATTGCAACTGAGGCCGGATGAAACTAGAATCCAGCCAGTCCAGTTTTTCGTTCAAAGAGTTTGGGTTGGGTGT
>DATKIS010000810.1:0-2118 GCA_035543975.1 Pyrinomonadaceae bacterium | reverse complement strand
CACTTTGGCGGAGCGGGCTTGCTGGGTGGTGAGTTTGAACTCAACGAAGGACGCTCTCAGTTGGCTTTGACCGGGCTGGCGACCGAGATGAGCAAGGCAGCCCGTCGTAAAGTCACGATCGTGGAAGCTGCGCAAGGAGTGTTAGCCGTCGCAAACACAAATATGGAGCGCGCGTTAAGGCGCATCTCGGTGGAGCGTGGTTTCGACAGTCGCGAGTTTGCCCTCCTGCCTTTCGGTGGCGCCGGCGGGCTTCATGCAGTCGATCTGGCCCGGGCGTTGCGCATGCCTGAAATCATTCTGCCGGTTTCCGCCGGGGCTCTATCGGCAATTGGAGTGCTGACGGCAGATGTCGTCAAGGATCAAAGCCGGACAGTGATGATCGAGGTGGGCCCCGATACCAGCCGAAAGTTAGAGAGAACTTTTGGTGAGATGCAGAAGGACGCGACTGCCGCGCTTCGCAGCGAAGGGTTTGGGCCGCGGCAACAACAGCACGAACGCTCACTCGGCATGCGTTACCAGGGTCAGTCGTTTGAGTTGATGATCAAAGAGACACGTGGCGATCTCGCCGCCGCTTTTCACCAAGCCCACCTGGCGCGCTACGGTTACGCTCAGGAGTCGAACACTGTTGAAGTGGTGAGTGCGCGAGTGCGCTCCACCGGGGTGGTGGAGAAACCAGCACCGAAGCGGTTTGGTATCGCCGGCAGGAAAAGCCTTGGCAAGCCAGGCAGGCACGTGAGCGCCTACATTGACGGCAAGAAGATGCGCGTCGCCGTCTATGATCGGGACGAACTGCCGGCGGGAGCCCGACTGAGTTCGCCCTGCATTGTGACCGAGTATTCTTCAACGACGCTGGTGCCGCCCGGAGCCAAAGCTGCGTTGGATGACTTCGGAAATTTGATTATTCAGGTGACGTAGATTCAGCTGGAAGGATAGGCCAGGAATTAGCGGCCTTGGCGTTTTGCCGGTGACACATGAGTCACAGCATCATTCATTTGAACTAGAAAACAGATGAAGCAGTTTGATCCCACAACTCTGGAAATCTATCGCGCGCTCTACACTTCGGTGGCAGAGGAGATGGGCATTGCGCTTAGACGGACCGCTTTCTCGCCCAATATCAAAGAGCGACGTGACTACTCCTGTGCCGTCTTTGATGCCGGAGGTCGAGTGATTGCTCAGGGCGATCACATGCCGGTGCACCTGGGGTCAATGCCAATGGCTGTGGCAGCCGCCATCAAGGCAGTGGACTTCAAGCCGGGTGATGTCGTGGCCCTTAACGATCCATTTTCCGGAGGCACGCATCTGCCGGACGTCACCCTCGTCATGGGTATCTTTGCAGGAGCGACGGACGACCGCAGACCGCCGACCGCAAAAAACGGAGTTGTCCGCCGTCGGCGGTCGTCAGTCGTCCGTCCGTTTTTCTACGTCGCCAACCGCGCTCACCATGCAGATATCGGCGGAGCGACGCCTGGTTCGATGGGAATGGCCACCGACGTTTACGGTGAAGGCCTGTGCATTCCGGCTATTCGGCTGGTCCGTGAGGGCACGCTGGACCCGGACCTGATGAGCTTGATACTCGCGAACGTTCGCGGACTTGATGAGCGACGCGGAGACTTTCAGGCGCAGATTGGCTCGCTCAAGACCGGTTCGAAACGTTTACTCGAGATCGTCGAACGTCGCGGTGCGCTGGAGGCCGCTGAGTATGCCGCCCACCTAATCGAATACTCAGGACGCTTGATGCGTCATGCGATTGGCGCAATTCCAGACGGAGACTACGAAGCCGAAGATGCGCTTGATGACGACGGCGTGTCTGACCAGGAGGTTCCGATCAAGGTGCGGATCACTATCAAGGGGTCGCGGGTGCGGGTGGACTTCACCGGCAGTGCTCCCCAGGTGGCTGGCCCAATCAACGCCGTGGAAGCCATTACAGTTTCCGCGGTCTCGTATGTGTTCCGTTGTCTGCTTGGTGACGATGTGCCGGCTAGTGCCGGTTTGATGGATCCGATTGAAGTGATCGCGCCGCAGGGCACGGTAGTCAATGCGGTGCACCCAGCGTCAGTAGCCGGCGGGAATGTCGAGACGTCTCAACGCATAGTCGACGTTCTGTTCAGAGCCTTGGCC
>DATKIS010000809.1:0-2594 GCA_035543975.1 Pyrinomonadaceae bacterium | reverse complement strand
GGCCGCTCGCTCAAATCGACCTCGGTTATCCATTCTTCAAGAAACTCGGTCCCGAAACGCTCCGCCTGCTTGCGAAACTCGACCATTAAGTCAGGCCCCTGGATGCCTTCGGAGAAGCCCGGGTAGTTTTCCACATCGGTGGTGATCATTAGCTGTCCCCCGGGGGCCGTCTGTTTTTCCGCGTCGGCAGGAGCATCAATCAAAAGCGGCTTAAGATTGGCGCGGGCTGAGTAAATTGCGGCCGTGAGTCCGGCCGGCCCGGAACCAATGATTACAACCTCTCGATCGAGCATTTTATTCGCCATCCTGATTTGTCCATCCCCTAACGATTAGTTGAAAATTCCAGACTAAATGTCCGGAAGTATAGCCTTTTCGGTTACGCGTGTAGTATAACTAGCCCTACTAGAGTAGTCGAACCGAAGAGCAGCGGCCTTATTGACATAAGCTCGATTACAGGCCCGTGGGAAAACGATTGAAACCTGGCATCGATCCGCAAGCCGACGACCAATGCGACCGGGCACCTCGGTTGGGGAAATTGGTCGAAACTATAGGTGTCATAGGCGCCGGCACTATGGGTCACGGCATTGCACAGGTGGCTGCTTCTGCCGGTTACAAGGTTCTAATTCGAGACGTGGATCTCGAATCGCTCTCTCGGGGCATCCAGGCGATTGAACGCAATCTCGCCAAAGGCAGGCAACTTGGAAAATTGACCGAAGCCGATTGCGACTCCACTCTGCAACATATTCGGGGCACCACGCACTTAGAAGAAATCGCAAATGCGGATCTGATAATTGAGGCAGCGCCGGAGCGTCTTGAGCTAAAACAAGAGATTCTTCGGGCCGTAGAGGGGTATTCCAACAAGGCGTTTATTTTCGCAACCAACACCTCATCATTGTCGATCACTGAAATCGCCAAGGCCTCCGATCGACCCGCGCAAATAGTCGGCATGCACTTCTTTAATCCGGTGCACCTCATGCGCCTGGTCGAAATTGTGGTTGGGAAAGCCACCGGGGATGATACAGTTGAGGTTGTTCAAGAAGTTGTACGGCGGCTGCGCAAGGAGCCGATAGTTGTTCGGGACGTTCCGGGCTTTGCTTCTAGTCGCCTGGGAGTTGCGCTGGGACTGGAAGCCATGCGCATGTTTGAACAAGGTGTGGCCTCGGCGAAAGACATCGACACCGCCATGGAGTTGGGATACAACCATCCGATGGGTCCATTAAAGCTTACAGACCATGTCGGTTTGGACATCAGACTCAACATCGCAGAATATCTTCATCGAGAACTCGGTTCAGAAGCCTTTAGGCCGCCGGAAATCTTGCGACGGTTGGTGAGCGAGGGAAAGCTGGGCAAGAAAACCGGCGAGGGGTTTTATGACTGGACTCAAGAGAAGCTGGCAAGCAGTAATTAGTAAACCGGGTTCTGGTCTCTCTTGATACGCACCGCAGACTCAATTGATGAACGCCCCAAATAATAGTGAAGAGCGACGCTTTGCCCTGCGTATGGCATTGCGTCTGCCCATTGTTGTGTCCGGACGGGCCGAAGACGGCTCGGCCTGGAGCGAACCAACCGAAACCGACGATATTTCGACAATGGGCGCGCTCTTTCACCTGAATCAAAAAGTCAGCAAAGGCGACCGGTTGTATCTGCGCGCTCATCGCCCGGACGGAGCTCCCATTGAAGTAACGGCCAGCGTGGTTCGGGTCGCCCCGGCTATCTATGGGACCGCGCGCGTGGGGGTTCAAATAGCCGAGTCCGCCGAAAACTGGCTGCGACTATTCGTTTCCTGGGTCGCCGACGAACAACCGCCTGGTGACGCTGCTTCTGATTCAGACACCGCCTCCTCAAAATAATCCCTCATCCGCCAGCCGCGTTTTACTAAGAGGCCGGTGTCCCTTCGGTCGAGCGGTCCTCGACTGTGACCTTGAGTGCCTTACTCGAAAAAGGTTTGTATATCACGCGAAACCTGGGGTAACATCCCTGGTGTAGCGCATATCTCCCGACTGTGTGCTGATAGACCCTTCCTCATCAATCCCGTTCATAAAGTCGCTAGCATCCACGCTCAGCCAGCATAAGGGCTGATAGACCGACTGCTTTGTCCTGTCCGTAGTTCGAGACCGTCTAATGAACTTAACAATCGAGCCAGCTTCTGTAATTGCACCGGACGGCTCCGTCGCGCCGCCCACCAAAAGAACCAGGTTGGTCCTGATCGTTAGTACAGTTTCGTGGTTATCTCTCGCCATTCTGGGACTGTGGTTCCTATGGGGTTACGAAACCACGCCAGGCATCGCGGCCCAGTCGCCCCGGAAATGGCCTGCTGAGAGCCGCATTCAACTTTCCCCGGACAAAGAAACCCTGGTCATGTTGGCTCATCCGCATTGCCCTTGCACCAGGGCCAGCTTGGGAGAACTCGGATCAATAATGGCCCATAGCGGAGGTCGCGTACGAGCTTACGTCCTCTTTATCAAACCGGAAAACGCTGGGGCCGGATGGGAACTTACCGACTTGTGGCAAAGCGCCTCTGGCATTCCCGGTGTCAAAACGATTCTAGACGGGGATGGCCGGGAGGCACGCCTCTTCAATGCGGCGACCTCGGG
>DATKIS010000808.1:0-3727 GCA_035543975.1 Pyrinomonadaceae bacterium | reverse complement strand
ATTTTCCATTTCTCATTTGACGTTTCTCATTTGTCATCGCCGGAATGAAGTCCGTACCTACCCGATAGCGCGATGTGATACTGACCTCATCACACTTGGTTTTTCGCTGCAATGACAAATGAGAAGTGTCAAATGACATAGGGAAAATCAGCTCTTCTTAGATGATCCAGAAAACTGACTGGTGTTTAGCGCACCTCAAACAGCTCAATCCCGGCGAGTTTCCAACCGCCGGCAAAGCGCGCCAGAATCAACACCGCGGTTCCGGATTCTTCCCGGCCCAACTGTTTGGTGTTCAGACTCACGTCAGCTGCCACCAGGTTGGCGTCAAGCTGTTCGGTGCGCAGCACTCGCGTTTGCCAAATCTCCGGTTGCGTCCCCACCACGCCATTGCTGAATCGAGTCAGTTCGCCTGACACAATCCGCGAATCCAACTCGACTTTTTTTCCGCTGGTGATCGCCTGATCCAGTTGGGTCACAAAGGTCCGAACCGAGGCATCCACTGGCAACGTGTTTGCAGCTGTTTCGGCCCTGATCCGGCCGGCCCGCGCTGCCAGTGACGATGCGTAGTCGGCGTCAGCGCGGACGGCATCATTGAAACGCTTGGCCGCTTCCGCCGCCTGCCCCTTCTTAAGACTGATTTCACCTAGTCCGATGTTGGCCCAAGCGATGGTAGCCGCAGTGGGCAGCGGGTCATCGAGTGCTGCGCGAAACAGTTTTTCCGCATCATCCGTCTTGTTCTGGCCGAGCAGCACTCGCGCGAGAACGATGCGCGCTTCCTGAAAGCGGGGGGTAGCAGCCAGTATTTCCCGGGCGAGGGTCTCAGCTTTGCCGAAATCCTGAGCGCCAAATTGCCTGGTAGCTTCGGCCAGCGCCTCCTGCAGGTTTCGCGTGGCGGGCGCACTGTCGTTTGAATACTCCAGCTGGGGAAACAACTTCTCGGGGTCTATTTCTACCCGAACAATGCGGGCCGAAGTTTTGAAGGCAACTTCACTAAAATTTCGGGCGGGAACCGTAACCTCGACGGAGAGCTGCTCGCCGCCGGCAGTCGTCCCGCGGACGGTAGTCGCCACATCAGAGGCTCCCAGGTTTCTCAGGGCCGAAATCCATTCGGGGCCACGCTGTTGTGGCATCCCGACCATCAGATCCAGTTCCGTTACCTGATCAAGTTGCTGCTCCAGGAGCGTTTTCAAACGTTCGCCACCGCGCTCGACTAACGCACTTCGGAAGCCGCTCAGACTAATTCCATTTACGTTTCCCTTGCCCGCCTGCAACAGGCCTCGCAGCACACCCACAAAAGCATCATGGCCGAGACTGCGATCAATCAACCGCCAAACCATCGCACCCTTGTTTGGCACTGAACTAAAGTACGTCGGATCGAGCGGAGTCACGCGCGCCAACGGGCCATCCCGCTTAGCCACGGTGCTGTAGGCGAGTCGCTCCCGCAAACGTTCCTCCTGAGCCGGTTCAGCCCCAAACTGCTTTTCAAGAAATAAGGTCGCGAGGAAGCGGGTTAGGCCGTCTCGCAGCAAGCCGCCTCCCTCGCCCCTGACAGCAGTTTGACTCCCAATCCAAAGCTTGGAGATCGCTTCGGCAATCAGTAGCGAGGTGGCCGAGTCCAGCTTTGAGCGGCGAATGGCCCCTGGTTCGATCAGAATTGTGCCTGCGTCGTTAAAGCCTGCGCCTCGCCGGGCTGAAACCAGGCGAATCGGGATGTCTGGTGCCGGCCCGAGCAAACCGGCAAAGAAGGCTCGCGCATTCGCCGCAATCGTGATGAATGCTTCCGCCTGTTTCTTTTCTTCCGGACTAACGCCGCGCCCAACATACGCTGTGATGTTCTTACCTTCGCCCGAGCCCTCAATCTTTTCCCAGTCGCCCTGAACGAAGAACGGCTGCGCATTCAGTGTTTGCTCGTAAATCGACGGCCCGCCCGCGTTCGTTTTCTCCACGCCTGAACTGATCAGGTTTTGACCATTAACCGAGAGGCGAAACGGAGCCGTGTCTGCGCCTCTGGTCGTCATTGGCGTGTTGGGAGCGGGATACCAAAAGGACAGCGGCAGAAACTGCGATCCTATTGGCGAGATTGCAGCCAGGCCACTATTCGTCTCCACCGGGAGACTGTAGCTAATGTTGATTAGAAGATTCCCACCAGGAGCTACCGAAGTTGGCAGGGTAACTGTGACGCGCTGGACGCTGGCGTAAGATTCCGGGACCGTGCGAAAGTTTGCGGTCGCTCCACCAACCGTCACCGCCTTGACGCTGGCTTTCGAGTTGAGGCGAAAGGTAAAGGACAGGCCCGCACCGCGCCCAACGTTAGTGGCGCTGAGGATAGCCACCGCGCTTAACGCACGCTCAGGCTGCTGCACATTTGCGTTGATGTCGAAATTGGTGATCTGCCATGCCGCCCTGGCCTCTTCCTGGGCCGGCACGGTGGGAGCAAAAAGCGCGATTGCAATGAGAGTAAGTGCAAGTGTTCGGTTCATGTCTATAGGAAGCGGTGGTTTTATTATCCGCAGATTTTCAAAGGCACTCACGGTTGGCGTGGCCTCTCTTTTCTTGTAGTCAATTGCTCTGAGTCTGCGTAATCTGCGTAATCTGCTTGATCTGCGGATGGCATCCAAATCTGGAGTCCACTCATAGCGCCAGGCCCTTCACCAGATTCTGAATATCACGCAGAACCAGAAGCAACGGTCCCATTCGTTCAAGCGGCAATGCGTTTGGCCCATCGGACGGCGCTCGCTCAGGACATTCGTGGACTTCCATGAACACGGCGTCCACTCCGCAGGCTACCCCGGCACGCGCGAGCGGTTCGATGTACTCGGATTGGCCCCCGGTTGCATGTCCCAGGCCGCCGGGAAGCTGAAGCGAATGCGTCACGTCAAAGACAACCGGCACCCCAAAGTCATGCATTATCGGAAACGAGCGCATGTCCACCACCAGATTGTTGTAACCAAAGCTGACGCCGCGCTCGGTTAGCATTAGTCTCTCGCAGCCGACCGCACGTGCCTTGTCGACGATATTGCGTGCATCCTGAGGCGCGAGAAACTGTCCCTTCTTGATATTCACCGCCCGACCCGACCTCGCGGCCTCGAGCACCAGATCGGTTTGCCGCGAAAGGAACGCCGGTATCTGGAGAATGTCAGCCACCTCGGACACTGGCCCTACCTGCGCCACATCGTGCACATCAGTCAAAACGGAAATGCCGACCTCAGCCTTCACCGCCCGCAAAACATCGAGGCCTGCTTCCATCCCCAACCCTCGGAAGCTCCTTACCGAGGAGCGGTTGGCCTTATCAAACGACGACTTGTAAACGAAGTCGAGTCCGGCTTCGCGCGCGCGCGACGAACATTCCTTCGCCATCATCAACGCATGCTCTCGAGATTCGATGACACACGGGCCGGCAATAATCGTCAATCGGCCATCGCCAAAGGTTGCGTTGCCGACTTGAAACGGTTGTATCTGAGCGTCTGCCATGAAGTCTTTTTCGTCTTCCGCCCCAGCGGTTCTTTGCAGTGACCCAAGCTAGAAGGGGTTAAGTTTTTTCAGCACCCGTTTGCTCTTGTTAAGGAACGAGTTTCCTTCCGGCTTCTTTTTGTCCGGCGCCTTTCTAACCGGTTTTGGGGTAGCCACCGGCGACGGGGACGGCGACGGCGACGGCGTCACCGTGGGACTCGGGCTTGGCCCGACCAGGGCGTTTGGGGCAGCCAATCCGGCATTGCGCGAACGGAGG
>DATKIS010000807.1:0-2936 GCA_035543975.1 Pyrinomonadaceae bacterium | reverse complement strand
GCCAAGCCGCCGAGGCCGCCAAGAAAAACTAGAGAGGAAGACAAGCAAAGCCGTCAAACTCTGTTGAGCTGACAAGGGTCTCGACCTCTCGGTTCGCGTTCGCCTTCCATCCCTGTCACCCAATCTGCCGTCGCGTTCTCGGCGTCTTACCGTCTTGGCGGTTGATCCTGGCAGTTGGCTTAACTCAGGTAACAACAATCAACCTTGACTGGCCACCGTTTAGTGATAGATTGTGCTGCACCTTCAATCCTTATGGTGGGCTATCGTGTTTCATCGTTCTCTTATGAACGGGCCGGATTCTATGAGCGTTTGGCAGAGACGGGGCACCTCCCGCTTGGCACTTGCGCTTGCGCTGCTCGTTCTCGCCCTCTTGCCGTCCGACGATAAGCTTCAACCCTTAAACACGGTATCAGCACAATCCAACCGTCCGGTGTTGTTCAGCGATCCTGACTCAACTCGCGCGGTCGCTGTCGAGTCCGTCACCAATAAGCGCGAACCGTTCGCTCCCTTGGCTACAGTTTCATTCAGCGCGGATAAACGAACTCGGGTCATGCTGATCGCCGGAAATCTACCCCTGACTTCAGGCGAAGGCAATGACGCAGTTACGGCTGACGCCGAGGACGAGGCTGGTCGGCTCTATCCGCTCAAGGTTGAGTTTGTCGGGCCGGTACCCGATCAGGATTGGGCGACGTCGGTAGTGGTTCGACTTGAGGAACAAATGGCCGACATGGGCGATGTGCTGGTGCGAATCTATTACAACGGCGTCCCCAGCAATCGGGTTCGAGTGGGCATTGGACACGTTGGAGGCGGACCTCCCGACGATCCGGGAGCGAGATCAACGCCCGGACCAGTGGACATAGATATCCCCGTTAACCCAATCACAGCCGGCACCCTAACAACCGGCGAGGTGCAGACCCTGATCGCCCAGGCGGTCTCGGCGGCAGCCGCCTTGAACAAGCTCGTAACTGTGGCCGTTACTGATCGCGAGGGCAACGTGCTTGGTGTGTTTAGCATGGCCGGCGCCCCGTCGACCGTCCAAATCCGCGGCGGTGGGCAACTGCAGACGCCGAACCCGATCACCGGGTTAGTGCCGGTAGGACTCGAGGGAACCAGACTGCCGTCCCAGGTGGCGGCGATCTCCAAGGCTGGAACTGCGGCGCTGTTTAGTACTTCGGGAAACGCCTTCACCACCCGCACGGCCGGATTCATCATTCAGGAACACTTCCCTCCGGGCGTGAATTTTCGCTCAGGCGGGCCGCTCTATGGCGTGCAATACTCATCCCTTCCCTGCTCCGACATCAAAATTCCCGGTTTGCCCCTGGGGCTGAGTGCTGACCCGGGTGGCCTGCCGATTTACAAGAATGGGATTGCGCAGGGCGGAATCGGCATTGAAGGCGATGGTGTTTACGGAATCGATCGTGACCCTGCGGATTCCGACTTACCGTTTGAAGAGGTCATCGCGCTCTCGGCGGTCAGAGGGTTTGAAACTCCGGCGTTAATACGCGGCGACAATATTCTGGTTGATGGAATCAGACTTCCTTTTATTAACGCGGTTGAAGTCCTGCGGCCGGTGACAACTCCGATTGGTGTATTGGTTCGGGCGGCCCAGCCGTCGGCCTTCACGCCGGTGACTGTCGGCGGGGTTCGAGGTGAGGCTGATCCGCGTTTCTTTCCGTTCATCAATAGTCCATCAGGAGGACCAAACGCGCTCACCGCTGCCGATGTCGACCTCATCATTTCGCGCGCCGCGCAGCAGGCAAACGTTACCCGCGCCGCGATTCGACAACCCCTAGGCAGCAATGCCCGCGTGTCGATCGCCGTGGTAGACACGGCCGGACGGGTGCTCGGCCTTTTCCGGCAACAGGATGCGCCGGTCTTCGGTTTTGACGTCTCCGTACAAAAAGCCAGGACGGCAGTTTTCTATTCCAGTGCAACAGCCGCCGCTCAACTCCGTACAGCAGGGTTCGGCCCCTATGTCGACCGGGCCGCAGCTGACGGCCTCAAGCTGGACGGCTCAGTTGCCTTCAGTGATCGGGCGACCGGCTTTCTGCACCGGCCCTTTTTCCCGGATGGGATTAACGAAACCGCGGCGGGACCATTTAGTACAGAACTGAACCAATGGAGTGTCTTCAATGTGGGCTTCCAACTAGATTTGATCAAGACGAACTTTCAGGCGGCCATCGGGGGCGCAAATGTTCCCTGCACTTCAATTCCCAGCCTGCCCAACGGCGTCCAGATATTTCCCGGCAGTGTACCGTTGTATAAGAACGGCACCTTGGTAGGCGCGATCGGGATTAGCGGCGACGGCGTGGATCAGGACGACTTGATTGGGGCCGCAGGCGCCAACGGCTTCTCACCTGCCCCGGAAATCAGGTCCGACCGAATCTTTGTGCGCGGGGTGCGGTTGCCCTTCCTAAAGTTTCCCCGCAGCCCGAACCTCTGAGACGGGAGAATTAGGTTTGCAAACAACTTCGAGGGAGCGAGGGACGCGTTTGAACCCGCCCAGCGGGTGGCAGGATAAAGCCTGGGGTGAGGCGCAGCGGAACCCCAGGTTTAGCCCCAGCAGCACGGCAACCCGCGGAGCGGGTGACAGCGCCTCCGATTCAGCGCTCTCGCCCGCTTCGCGGGCTGAGATTATTTCACTGCCCGGATTCCTGGGGTTCCGCTACGCTTCACCCCAGGCTTTATGCTGCCACCCGCTCCGCGGGTTGAGATTCATTCCATTCTGGTTGGCGTTGATGGCGTGCCTCGTTCTAATTGCGCCCGCTCAAACGCCAGGCGTTCCGCCGGCAGACGCCCGCGGCGTCATCAAGTTGCGAGTCAGATTAGGGGACAGCTTGGGCACGAAAGCCAGGGGCCTTTCGCGTAAACGCTTCTTTCTAATCAAGGGCTCCCTGGAGGAAAACCGGTCGTTGGTTCAGGCCATTGCCCACCGG
>DATKIS010000806.1:0-3545 GCA_035543975.1 Pyrinomonadaceae bacterium | reverse complement strand
CGTAATCCAGCGCCTTCGAGAATTCGTTCAAACTCGATTGCGCGTCGGCCAGCGCATGAAGAGACTGGGCCAAAAGCGAACCATACTTGTGAGCTGCAAACGTTTCGGAGAGTTTCTCAAAGAGCTCAGCGCTTTCTTTAGTTTGAGGAATGCGAAGACGGGAGTAACCAACCCAGCTCTCGGCAAAGAGGGCCTCCGGGATGTCGCCCTTTTGGGCAAATGATGTCCGCGCCCGCGAGTACCCTTCTATAGCATGTTCAAACTCGCCTTTATTAAAGTGCTCATTAGCCAATTTCATCTGGGAGCGCGCTCCCGCTAAGGACACCAATTCTTCTCCAGTCGCAAGTCCGTAAAACTCGGCAAGATCCGAAGTGAAGCTGTCTCCAACCCTGTCCTCCTCGAGCTTTCCAACGTAGGAGACTCTTTGGAGTTTTTCAATTGCCTCTTCCCGGCGCCCACCAGTTGCATCTGTCAGATATTCGTCGAGCAGTGTTTCAACGATCAGATTGCCCGCGCGGGTGCGACTGCGTCGAACTAAGAGCCAGGCAGCCTCATCATTCCTGGTTTCGTACGCACTCCGAAACTCTTGCCAGAGCTTGTCACTGGTGGCTGAGGTTTGGCTCTTTTGTTCTTGAAGTCGCAAAAGATTTTTTTGCGCTTCTTCTGCCCACCGCGAAGTGGAATCCAGTTTCAAATACTCTCGCCAGTCGCCCTCGGCCTGATCAAGCAGCATCAGGTATTGATTGCAAAGCGCGCGATTAAACAACGCTTCCAGAAGCCCAGGGCGGAGGGACAACGCTTTGCTCAGATTCTCCAAACTTCGACCGAGATCCTCCAGACCTTTGCCTGTCTCAAGAGTGCTCTTGTCGGATTTGCCTCTTTCTATTTCGCGTTTGCCCTTCTCCAAATAAGCCGCGCCCAGATCGGCGTAAATCAGGGGGTTGTTGGAATCAGATCGGAGGGCCTCTTCAAATTGTGCTTTGGCCCGATCGAAGTCGTTCTTAGCGAGGTAAACCTTGCCAAGTGCGTGACGAATAAATGGAGTAGGGGCTTTGTTCAGAGCGTCCAGCAGTGTCAGCTCGGCCCGTTGCCGCTCAGCTTCATTGACGTTGGGGGGCTCAGTGCCGCGAAGTGCTACAAAAGGAGCATAGTTGAGTTGAGTTATCCGTGCCTCCAGCGGTCGCTGGTCCTGATAGGCCGCGTTTAATGCGACGAGACCCTTATCTACGTCAGATTGATAAAAGAAGACCCGCCAAACCCCGAGGCCAGCCACGAGAATCAGGACCACGGAGGCGGCGGCTCGGAGGGGAGACGCTGAAAGGAACTGGGGCCAAGCCCAGGCAGAGTGAGATCCCGACGCTCCCTCAGACTGGGTCAAGTTTTTTTTAGGGGCTGGACTCGCGTGAGTCGTCACATACTTTTGTAGAGCTTTCCCGAACCGCAACTTTTGCTGCCGCTCAGGAGTCGCCAGAAAATGTTTCTCGAACATTTCCTCCTCTTCCTTGCTGAGCAAGTCTGCGAGGTATTGATCGATGAGCTCATCTTCGGCGGCTGGCACCTGCTCAAATAGCTTGTCATCAGCCATTAACCGCTGCTCAAGCTTCTCCTGCTCATCACCAGTGAGTTGGTTGAGCAAATACCGGCGAAGCAAGCTCTGATCATCATAGTTCTTTGCCATTAACAAACTACCTTTTGGCCCTGAGGAGACCTTCTGATCGTTATGCGCTTTAGCCTCGAAGCGTTTCAGTGTGCCGGGCTCTCTTCCAGACAATTCTGAACGCACTGCTGGAGCTGTGCTCGAAGTCGGTATGCCCGTATTCGGAGCGCGTTAACCGCAATACCCAACTGATCCGCCAGTTGCTTGCGGTGGTCGATCTTCGCTCGTTTTTCTTCCTGGTAGTACTCCAGCACCAGCCGGCGGTTTTCTGGTGGCAGCCGGTCCATGCATCGCTCAAGGCACGCATATTCTTGCTCGACGTTACTATCAGTTTCGGGAGGGCAGGGAGTTTGGCCACCTGGTTCACGGCCTGACTCCAGAAACTCCTGGAGCGGCGGTTTCTTTCTTAAGTACTCGAGGTGCACTTTCTGAGCAACGCCGTAAAAATAGAGAGCGGGATCGCCCGAATAGCTTTCTGCTATTTCGCCTAACTTCGCCGTCACCCGGTTGATGGTTTCGTCGGCAAGCTCGTCCGCCGCGCCACAACCCCGGCAAGTGAAGATTTTGATCAGGCGCACTCTAATCTTCTCGTACTTAGAGCCGGCACTCTCCCGATCAGCTGCCAGCCATTCAAGCAAGCGATCGAAGTCCTGCTGCGTTACTGCCCACTCTTTATTCATCTGATGAATAACCTTCTCTCTGAGTCCGCAAAAACTCTCCGCAGACAATCAACACCTGAACGATGTCAGTGATTGCGAGGGGTCCTGTGCCGTGTGGCTTGGGAAAAACGAACCCGCTGTGTCGGTTCAGAACAGCTCTAGGGAGCATTGTCGATCATCTTCGAGAGGCCACGCATGAGCGACGCGTGTGCCGACAGTGACGCGCGCAGCCTAAATCCGGAGCGATGTTATGTCAACCAAAAAGCCCTCGACGTCGAAACTTGAAATGTTTTCGATGACTTCGTCATTAATGAATGCGTACCCATTCCACACTGACTTGCGAGCCTTTGCTTAACCTCGCGAAAACCGGGCTCGATGGAGAACATCTTATGAGCATCAATTCACTGACCGACAGCGAGATCAGAAAAAGTAAGGCCTTTCGCGAGGCAGCTACTGGGGGAATCGTTGGCAATGTAGCGCCAGACCATTTGGCTATGGCTGTAGCGAGAGAGGCATACGAGGACAATCAGGTGACGAATGCCCTGAGCATGCTCGTCAAGTATATTCCGACCGAGTCTATCACCCTTTACATAGCTGCCCTGTCCGCGGCAGCCGCATTAAGGGACTTTTCCCTCCGCATCACTCCGAAGGTCATCTATTGGTTCTTCGCTATCCTCACGCCTGCCCTGGTCCTGGTGATCTATTTTGGGAAAAGGAAAGTGGCCAGACTACACCCCACCATTCCGTCTCTTCTTGAATGGCCGTGGTGGAAGACGATCGCCGCCTCGATTGCCTTTCTTATCTGGGCGCTTGCCGTTCCCAGCAATCCTTATGTTGAAGGCCCACTGAAAAGCGCCCTAGTGGGTTTCTTAGCAGTCTTCGTCTCGACAATTCTCAGTGTTTTTGAACCGTTATTCGACCGACCGGCTGATGCCTGAGTCAAACCTCATGCTCGCTTTCCTCGGGTATGAAATGTTTCCTCGCAGCTGAACATATGAAGATAGAAATCTCCTATCGGATTTGATCCTTCGATTAGATATCGGACCCGAGAGAAATCTGAATCTTTCAAACACCAAAGAATCGCAGCCGCCAGATGCTGACAGGAGGAGCAGAATGAGAAACCTACGAATCATTTTTTTCACCATTGTTATGTCGTGTTACGGATTACCTGTGCCGGTAGTTGCCCGGAACACCGTTGAGTTTGACCTTCCGGGCGCGACTACCGGGAA
>DATKIS010000805.1:0-2402 GCA_035543975.1 Pyrinomonadaceae bacterium | reverse complement strand
TTTTTGGAGTGCGGCGGCTTGACGCCCCTTTGTTATCCGGCGGTTTGACGCCACTACGCAATGAACATTTCCTGGTCGAAAGCGAGCGTGGTCGGTTGGGATAAGAGCGGCGTCAAGCCGCCGCCGGACCAAAGCGGCGTCGAGCCGCCGCACTCCATAGAGATAGCCGCGCTACTTCAGCTCCAAATCAGCCACTAACGGTAAATGGTCGGACGCCAGTGTGTTGACCACCCAGGCCTTCTTCGTTTTGATTCGGTCCGATTGTCGAGTGAAAACGTAATCGATTCGCTTAATGGCCTTGTCCGCCGGATAGGTGAGACCAGCGTCCTTCGCGCGACTCCGCACCCAAACATCGTCAAAAGTCTGTGACATCAACTGGTAAGACTTCCCCGCAGGTTCGTCGTTAAAGTCGCCGACGACGATTAACGGACCTTCAATGTTGCGAAGAAACTTGAGCAGCTGTTCCGTCTCAAATAGGCGGCCGTCATCGAACTGGTAGTCAAGATGGGTAGTCACGAAACTGATTGACTTGCCGGCGACCTGCACCTCAATCCGAATCATCCCACGCCGTTCCGCCTCGCGCAGGTTCTCATACTTTCGATGATCGATTGCGCCGATGGGATATCGCGAGAGAATCGCCACGCCATATTGACCGCCCTGGTAGTCGAGATTGTGGGCGAAGGCGTGATGCATATTTGTCATCCTTGCCAGTTCGACGATTTCATCTTTTCCTTCAGTCCGCTTCACCCCGCGATCGACTTCCTGTAAACCGACGAGATCGGGGCGCTCGCGATTGATCACGTCGGCGATGCGTTGCAGGTCAAGCTTCTTGTCCATGCCGACGCCGACGTGAATGTTGTAGGTCATCACGCGAAGGATTTTTTTCGCGGAAGCAACAGAGGGTGAACTTGCCGTCGTTGAAACGAATAGCGCGGCCAGCGACAGCAGGAGGGCTATCAACCGTGGGTAGGGCATAACATCGATGAATCTCCAGCGGGAAGTACGAAACCTTGTCCGACACACTTTATTAGTTTGTCGCAGATGTGGCACCGACTCAACTGCCAAGACGCTGAGACGCCGGGATCGCCAAGTTCAGACAGAAAAAGCCACGCGGGTTTGAGGTGGAATATCCATTCTACAATTCTCTAATCTCTCTCGATGTCTTGACGTCTCGGCGCTTCAGTCATTAGCAAGCGACAAACTATAAAGTGTGTCGGACATTAAGATCACTCTGCGCTTTCGGGATTAATCGCGGCCGCAGCCTGAAATCCAATTTGGCTATGAGTGCCATCGCACAACGGTTTATTAGAAGAAGCGCCACAGCGGCACAAGGCAATCCTCGGCTTATCAACTGTTATCTCGTTTCCCTCGGTATCAAACAGCTCGACTTGTCCCTCGACGATTAGTGGACCGTTCTTTGTCGGCCGAATAGTTACTACAGACATTACTTTCTCCCTTATGTTTGGTGTATTTCAAATATTCTTTGACTCAGTCTAGCATGGCAGTTGACAGCATCCACCCCGATTACAGAACCCAGCGCGGTAGCGCGGGATCCTCGGATCAAATCTAGCCAGCGGTCCGCAGCACATCTTCCTGCCCGTTGTCCGAAGGATCCCGCGCTACCGCGCTGGATTCTGTATCCCGAATTGCATCTCGCCTGATTATCAGACTGCGCCAGTACCGTTGGCATGCAACGTTTTGCTGGTGCCGGAATCCGTGGCAATCTACCATGCTGTCGGCAATCACAAGTTTGACGATCGATTTTGATCTGGTTCCCGCCGCCGGCAGGTTCAAGCGTGGATTCTCAACTCTTCCAAAACATCGCGATGGTAGCCGCGGCTTTTGCGGCGGGCGTCATCAATGCCATCGCCGGCGGCGGCACCTTGATCACGTTTCCGGTTCTGATTTGGCTCGGGCTGGATCCCAAAGTAGCTAACGCCACCAGCACGGTCGCTCTTTGGCCCGGACTCTTTGGTGGACTGTTTGGTTACCGCCGCGAGTTGGAGCATAGCTCAGCGATCCTGCTGCGACTCGGCACGACCAGCGTGATCGGCGGCGCCGTTGGGGCCTGGCTCCTGATTTGGACGCCGTCGCCCACATTTGCCCGCCTGGTTCCCTTCCTCATTCTCTTTGCAACGCTCCTGTTTATGGCACAAGGAGCCATCAACCGGCGGCTCCGCCTACAATCGATTGATGCTGAACCGAAAATGTCCTGGTGGCTGGGCGCCATGGTGTTCCAGTTTTTCTCGGCTATGTATGGCGGCTACTTTGGCGCCGGCAACGGCATCCTGATGCTGGCGGCGATGGGACTCCTGGGGCTTCACGACATTAACCGAGCCAATGGCATCAAGAATTTTCTGGGCATTTGCATCAACAGTATCGCGGTGCTTAGTTTTTCACTT
>DATKIS010000804.1:0-5591 GCA_035543975.1 Pyrinomonadaceae bacterium | reverse complement strand
CAGACGCTTGTCTGTGCCGAAGCGATAGCGATGAGTGATGGCTCCGTCAGTCTGAGTAAATGTCGGAGTTCTTCCCAGATCACCACGTTTGGTAAAGATGGTTGTGGTGAGAAACGAAATCGTCGACGTCTGCGGAGTTCCGGATTGAATGGTCTGGAACAGCGAGAATTCAGTTGAATTCGCTTTCCTTCCCTGCCAATCATAAATGTAGGCTCCATAAGCGTTAAAGACATGCGGGCGATCCGTTGCCAGTCGTCCGTTGTCAGGCTTGCCAGCCGCAGTAAAACCAATCATCGGGAGGTCAAAAGAGCGGTTGACACCCGGGCTTGAACGTCCCGCTTCATCCGAATTCGACAGACCCGAATAGTTGCCAAACAAGCGGCTGATAGTGTAGTTCGCGTGGAAATAATAGTTGTTTGCCAACCGTTTTTCCAACACTACTTCCACTGCATCATACCGACGCTCGGGCTTGGCAAAAGGACCGGCATAGCCGAATTTCGTCAAGAACTCTTTATGCAGACCCTCTCCTGGATTGCCAGTGATATAAACTTCGCTACCGCTAGCAGAAATTGCACCGGCATCCTCAATTGCATTGATTAGCGTCTTGTTGGTGTAACGCGTGCGGAGCAAGTAGTTGCTGTTGAGCTCACGCTCAAAACCAACTGTAATTTCCCGCTGCTGATACGGTTTGAGGTTTACGTCGATTGCACCAGCTTCTTCGATATCCACACCCGGGACGTTCGAAGCAACACGGTAGTCATGCTGGCATCGGCTCAGACCGCTACCAATGAAACCGGTTGTCGGGCAAGCGCCGCCAATGCGGTCATCGAAGTTGCCGCGAATTCCTGCCTCGGTAAAGGTAGCCCAATTACCGCTGCTCGGAAGGATGTCGAAGAAGTCGACGCGATAGAAGTTGCCGCCGAATGAGCCCTGCGCCAGTTCGAATTTCAACCGGTCAAAGAACCTTCCATAGCTACCGAACACCTTGGTTTTGCCATTTCCAAAAAGGTCATAAGCAAAGCCAAGACGCGGAGCAACTTTGTCGCCCCATCCAAAACCAAAGGGAACTGCCAGACCGTTGAACGAAGGCAAATCTTCCTTCTCGACACGAACCCCGAGGTTCAATGTCAAACGGCTAATTGGCTGCCACTTATCCTGGATATACAGAGCTTGGTTAAGGTTACTGCCGGTACCCGATTGGCCAAAACGATAAAGAAGGCCGGCCCCTACAGCAGCGGGATTAGGTGTAGCATTTGCGACGAACGGGAGCGAGGAATTGTTGATCCTCTGCCCATACGCCAAGTAAATGCGGGTGGTAAAGCCCCTGAAGATATCGTTGAAGATGGTCATGTGCTGGTAGCCGCCCTTGACCTCGTGCCGACCGCCACCGTTAAAGATGACGCTGCCATCGCCCTCATAAGAGGAGCGAATGGAAATGTCTTTGACGGTCTGGGTATTGGTGGGTCCGACAAACCCTTGGGTGCAAGCATCTGCAGATAATGTGGCCGTGGGGCTATTACCGTTTGAGCAGACAAATTGAATTCCACTGGGAACGAAATAGTTGCCCAATTTCTCGTTCATGAAACCCCGGGAGTAACGGAAACTGGCAATGACGTTGTTTAGTGGTGTGGCAACGGCTTGGAACGTCAGGTTGTTCCCGGTTTGCCGTCCGCCCTGCTGCCTAGCCAAGGCGCTTCCCGTCAGCGTGCCAATGGTGCCGCCAAAGTTTACAGTCGAAGGCGCGCCGCCCAGTGATACCGTTCCAAACGGAAGAGCACCCTTGTCTACGATGGGATTCCAAAGAAAAGTTCCGCTGAGGCGAAGCTTTTCAAATGGCTGGCCATCCAAACGGGCGAAACCATATTCGTAGGTTCGCTTGTTGTAGAAGGTGTCGCGGTTGGTAACCGTTCGAGTAGCCGCTGGAGCATTCGTGTAGAAAGTCGTGGGGGTCGTAGTCTCAAAAATCTGCGGCGAATAGCTACCGAAAAACCAAAGTTTATCTTTGAGAATCGGACCGCTCAAATTCGCGGTTGGAAGTGTGTCTAACGTCGAACTCCTGGGAAGGTTACGATCATACTCGGTAGTTTGAGCAAAGGTCGATACAGCCCCAGCCGTGGTGGTGTCTGCACCCGAAGTAAATCGGCGCAGAACCGGACGCGCATTACCGTTAAGCTTTGATGTAGTGAAAGCGATACCAAATTCACCATGGAATTCGTTGCCGCCTCCCTTGGTCACAACGTTAACAACGCCGCCGGTAGCACCGCCGAACTCAGCGTCAAAACCGCTCTTCTTAACCTGGACTTCCTGAATTAGCTGGAAGGGGATTTGATTGTTGCCATTGACTCCAGCGACCTTGTAGTTGGTAACTTCCTGTCCATCAATGACAAATATGTTTTCAGCACCTGAAGCGCCGTCGACTGAGAAACCACCGCCGGCAACGTTTCCGGCCAAAGGCTCGTTGCGAACGCCCGGTATCGTCTTCAAAATACTGGTGAAGTCAACGCCTCTCGGCAGCAATTCAATCTTCTGAGCATTAACGCTGGTTGAAATCTCGCTGCCGGTTGTATCGAGTGGTGCATCTGTGGTGCCCACGTTTACAACAGCCGAGGCCGCTCCGGGCGCAACTTCAACATTCAGTCGGGTAGTCACACCGAGGACAACCGAAACGTTCTCATAAGTCGCTGCGCCGAACCCAGAGGTCGCCTCTGTGGTTACAGTGTACTGCCCTGGGGGCACCTGCAACACACGGAAGAATCCGTCTGAATTCGTGGTGACTGTACGGCTGAAGCCTGAACCGGAGGCAACAGCACTATCTTTCTGAGAACCCTTAATCGTCACCGCGACATTCGGCACAATCGCGCCGGTCGCATCCTTAACTGTTCCTTCAATGTTGCCTGATGTTTCCTGCCCAAGAGCCGAAACTCCAAGGCTAAGAACCAGAGCCAACACCAAAGAAATAAATTCAAATTTCTTTCTCATTTTTCGCTCCTATTTATTTGTGTGCGAAAGTCAATTCGCGAAGGTCAAACTACAATCTAGAACTAGCAGGGGTCTTCTAAGCAATTAACAAGCCCCGAGGGCAGGTCAAAGGGACGAGTACCGTAAACCGTGTATGTTCAGCCTATTAAGTTTTTTTTGACCGGATCGACCGAAGGCCTAATCCGTAACGATTTCCAATAATCTGAATTTTTTTCCATTTGCTTGGATAGTAACCGAGGAATTTTCGAGGCTCGGCGACTTTTACCTTCTAACTTGCCAATATTCAAGCGCTTAGCTATTTGACCCCTGCCCACGGCCTACCATAAGATTTGGCAATTTTTTTGGCATTTAATAAGCTCTGGCTACTGCCCGCCTGGTAGGGAAATTTCAAATGGGAGGCGAGCCATTGGGGGGACAGCCCCGGTGAACCTGCGGTATCTGGGGCCCGGAGGGTGTCGATCAGTTTTCGTAATTCTGGAGCGTTTCGGACCTTTGGATTCTCCTCCAAATAGAGTTCC
Source organism: Pyrinomonadaceae bacterium (assembly GCA_035543975.1). GTDB lineage: Bacteria > Acidobacteriota > Blastocatellia > Pyrinomonadales > Pyrinomonadaceae > PSRF01. Next base: position 2,094 of record DATKIS010000804.1, on the reverse strand, counting down.
AACTCACTCGCCGATTGGGCTCCCTCACCCTTCATCTCGTAGAACATCGCCAACGTTACATGGTCGGGTTTAATTTTCTTGTCGCTAAGACTGGCAAAACTACGCGATGGCAAAGTCCGCCCCGACTCAAAACGTGCGGACGGTCTTTAGGGTCCTCCGCCGACGCCGCGGGATTCATGACGTTCGCCTGATAGACCAAAGCCGTTGCCCTCATTAGCACGTTGGCACCATTTGTTGGGTTCAGCCGGGAAGCTTCCGAAAATACCGCCACGGCAACTGCGTAGTTCATTTTGCCGCCTGAGGACGAATAAAACTGCTGGTACAGTCGTTCATCTTTCGCGTTAATGGTTTTGATCCAGAATTTGAAGCGTAGGATTACGGAAGCGCCTGGAAAAAACAATCACTCCAAGGGGGCACCTGTCGCCCATAAGGGATCATGGATGCCACATGCTAAACTTCCCTGTCAGAAATCAACCGCTCCGAAAGAACTCTAACTTGTCTGAACGAATCTATCGCGATCCGGTCCACAACATAATTCGCTTGCGCACTGACACAGTCGAAGGCGAACTGATGATGCGACTCATCGACACGCCGGAATTTCAAAGGCTACGTCGAATCAAGCAGTTGGGCCTTGGCCTCTACACTTATCAAGGTGCGGAACATTCGCGGTTCACACATTCGCTCGGTGCGTTTCACTTGATGAGCCGGGTATTGGATCGACTCAGCGAAAAACACACCTTCAACGCTCTCGACCGGGCCGCCGCGCGCGCGGCCGCGTTGCTACACGATGTGGGACATGGATCGTTTTCACACGTCATGGAGAAGGTGTTGGGGTTCCATCACGAGAAATGGACCGTGGAGGTAGTGCTCAGCGAAACGACTGAGATTAGCCAGCTCCTGCGTTCCTATTCACCGGAATTGCCCGCGAAGGTGGCCGCAATTGTTGAAGGAAAATTTCAGCCCGCCGCCCTGGGCCAACTCGTTTCCTCCCAACTCGATGTGGACCGAATGGATTATCTGCTGCGGGATTCATTAATGACCGGAGCCAAGTATGGAATCTACGATCTCGAGTGGATCATCAATGCCCTCGCAATTGATGAAGTGAACGATCGTATTTATGTCGCTGCCCGTGGCCTATATGCGGTCGAGGAATATCTACAGGCCCGCTACTACATGTTTCGACAGGTCTATTTTCATCGCACCCTGCGTTCGGCTGAAGCAGTGTTGCGCGCGATTCTGCGCCGGGCCTTGAAGCTGCTTGAGTCAGGCCAGGCGGTTTGGTATGCGCCCGACACCGCCTTTGAAAAAGTCTTGCGACGAAGTTCCCTGGCGATCACCGAGTACCTGGAAGTCGACGACTCCGATGTCTTATTCCACGTAAAGCAGTGGCAACGATCCGAGGACAAAATTCTGGCCGATTTGAGTCGCCGGTTTACTGGACGCCGGCTCTTCAAGGCGATCGATCTCGACATGCCGGTGGCCGAGCAGCCGGAATTTCTTTCGGCGGCCCGGGCCTGCGTTGTCCGGGCCGGCTACGATCCTGATTACTACTTTATTGAAGACCGGGCCAGCGATGTTCCCTATTACAACTACTACACGGCAGCTGGAGCGGAGCCCAAGAGTCTCATTTACGTTGAGGATGGCTACTCGCGGCCGTCCATTCGCGAGATCAGCGAGGTAAGCAACGTGGTCCGTGGCCTGCAACGCGGTTATGAGTTGCATCGAGTTTGTTTTCCTTCGGAAGTCAAAGACGAAGTGTATCGGCTTTACCATGATCTAACGCCGAAAGACCGCTCCGCTGTCGTCTAAGCAATCTTGCAAAGCAAACTGTTGGTTTGGAACGGACTGACGAATGGATTCCACTGACATCCAGACTTAGTTTCCGGGAGACTAATCGACATGGCGCGAGTAGCGGACGTAAGGCCGGAGGAATTTGATCGGTATATTAAGGACGTGCTCGAGGCCCAACGCAAAACCTGGGGAGCACCTCTTCTTAATCATCTGGTCTACGCGAGGCGTCCTTCGATCTTCAAAGGCGCAAGGTCGATGTGGACCGGGATCGAAGCATCCGGATTAATTGATGGCGCCTTGCGC
>DATKIS010000803.1:0-8773 GCA_035543975.1 Pyrinomonadaceae bacterium | reverse complement strand
AGCGATGAAGTCGGCCTTCAGTTTTATCGCCTCCGACGAATTTATTCGGGCGAGATAACTCTTGATGACGGTGACCCGCAAGGAGTGAAGAGCCCGACGGACGTCGGTACGGGAAAGGCCAAGGAGGAGAAGGTTCCCCTGTCAGAGATTATCAAAGTCCTCAACGATCGCTTTGGAACAACTTTTACCGACGAAGACCGTTTCTTCTTTGAGCAAATCCGCGAGAAGGCTGTCACAAACGAGCAGGTCGTGAAGCTTAGAAGGGCTAATCCATTCGACAAGTTTCAATTGGGACTGCGCGACCTCGTCGAAGACCTGATGGTTCAACGAATGAACGACAACGACAAAATTGTGACGCGCTACATGGACGACAAAGAGTTTGGTGATGTTGCGTTCACGGTTCTGTCGAAAGCGATCTACGATTCGATTCCAACGGAAGATCAGGCTGCTACGCCGGACTAAGCGGACTTAATGGTCAGTCCGAAACGATCGACTCGTTCTAAGCTTCGTTTAATGGATTGAAACGTAGGCGCTGAGAAACCGGCGAGCATGCCGCAGAAAGTAGTTGACCGAAGCGTGGTGATCTCGGAAGAACCTACAAAGGCAGGGAACTGATTTGATTGGTCCATTCCTCAGCTTCTGAAGCTACCCAGATCAAGAGTAGCTCTTCCGCTGCTCTTGAGACGGGCAAGCGCTGGGAGATGATTAACAGGCCGGGGCTTGTTTGCTGGGCAATGAACGCTGCGAAGTGATGCGGCATGGTCTGCCGATCGTGCGAAACCAGAAGGCGTCCCTCGCTTGAGGTCAACGCCAAGACTGTCGGATCGTTCAAACCCATCAGCCCGGCTTCCGTCGCTGTTTGAAAGTCCACGAGCGGCTCCCGGCGCTTAACCGCAGCGATGATGTGTCGTTTCAAGTCTGCGTCGGCTTGGAACCGAACTCTCATGTATGCTCGACCTGCATTTGCCGCCGGGCGTCCTCGAGCTTTTTGTAGAGCAGTGGATTTGCCTGGCGAGCCTGTTGTCGCAGCTTCTCAAATTCTGCTTCGCCCTGTTCGAGGTAGGAGTCGATCTCAGCCTGGTGAGCGAGATAGAAGGCGATGGCCCCATAGACTTGTTCGAGCGTCAAGGCGGGGAAGCTGTCGGCAATTGTTTCGGCGGACTCTCCGCGCCAGTAAGCGTAGACGACAGAGTCCAACGACACTCGCGTTCCCGCGACCCGATAAGCTCCGTTTTCAAGTTTGGCCACATAGGCGTCGTCTGTCATTGGCCTCGCTCCTGGTCTTTTAGTGGGTTCATTGTACAGCCGGGATATTCGAATGCATAGAGCAATTAACTCCTTCAAGCCATGGAGCAGTTCTTTCCCGCCCGAGGCTTCGGCAAACTGAAGCTGGGCGAGGCGCGCAAGGCCATCCGGAACTACCGCAAGGGTACGGGCAACCTCGCCGGCACGGCAGCACTATTGATGACCCATGTGGAGAATGGCGCAAAATTCACCAAGGACTATGGGACATCGACGAGCGGTTCTACAGCAGCGACGGTTCACTCAACGCTATCCTGCCGGTTGTTAAGTCATTCCGATAACCTCGCGCAAACCAAACAGACGGATCTATCCAAACGAGGCTGTACTACGAGCCAATAGCGGCGGCCTGACGCTGGCTTCGATTGCGCTCTGCTACCAAATCAGAACCGTAGATAAGCGACGATTGACTGAGATGCTTGGCATGATCGGCAACGAGGATCTGAGACAGTCGATTCTCGATGTTTTGCGATCTAAGTTGGGAATGTAGAACTGAGACGCAACATGACGCTTTCCATCGGATTTCATATTCCGACTTAACAGGAAGAGAACTTGATGCTTTGAGATCACAGTATGTGATCTCAAAGAGGCTGCCCGCACGCGGACCGCGGTCCTGGGCTGGAATTAGCTAAGCTTTCAGCGTTGTTCGGACCCTGAGTTCTCAGAAGTTGAAGCGGGTGCCGACTTCCAATCTGCGCGGCAGCTGGGCCGACGTAGCCTGGCCAAAGAAGGGCGAGGTTTGTACGCCAGAAAACCCACCCAGGTTGGTGTGGTTAAAGAGATTGAATGCCTGGGCGTAAAGCTCCAGGCGAAATCTTCTCGTACCCGGCATGGACATCGAAGTCGTATCAAAGCCGCTGAATTAGTGATATAAGGTGCTCGTTTTCTCATCTCCAAGCCCTTAAAGCGAGTCACGCTATTTCATCAAGGCGGGTTTTTGAGGGAGGCGCTGGCTTTCCTGAAATGTTTTGTTGGTTTGGTCTTCTTCTTGTCTTACGTAGGATTCAACATCTTCAAGGTCATCAGTGGACCTTCGGGCGATGGGCTCAGGGCAGGTCCTGAGCGCATTACACTCGACCCAGTTGCCTGAGGTCTCCAAAGACTAGTTGATAGTCAGGTGCTGGAAGAAAATAGGGGTAGCTTACGCCCATCTAGCCACCTCGAATAACTCAAAGTCCCGGTGAAATTCCCTGTAGGTAACAGTAACGATGGAGGGCTAAGCATGAAAACCCAAGGCTTTTTCGAGAAATGTGTCGCCACGAGTGTGTCGGCGAATATTCAGGTTTGGAGCATCATCGCGTCGGCGTTGCTGCTTCTATGTTTGAGCGTTGCGGCTTCTGCTCAAGTACCGAAAGTCGTGTTTGACGATGCCACGGGGGAGGCCACCGTCATCGATGTTTCGAGGGTGGAATTGCGGTTCGACCCGTCATCGGGCGATTATGCGATTATTCTGACTGCGACGGCGGCAAAACCGTTTACCGGTCAATTTCGGATCAATGTAAACCTGTTCAATCCTGATGCGCCCTTAGGGTCGGCATTTTTTGCCGATACCTTGAATGATAATCCCACCAGCCGCGACGGTTTGCCCCCCGGTTTCCCTTACCGGTATCGTGACGGCGACACCGAGTACATACTGACCGGGCGAAGCTTGGCACTGAAGAACTGGCGCCTGGGTGACAGAGTGGCTGCAAACTCTCAGGTGTATGGCAATCCTCCTGGCACGGGTATTAACGGTTTTAGCTCGGCGGTCGGCAACGACTCTATTTCACCGAACCAATCCGAAACCGTGGTTGCCGGTCCACCCAGCGTTCTCTTTCCGCTAACGCAAGGCGGCCTTGCAGCGGACGCCTTCGTTCGCGGGGTTATCTTTCAGGACTTGTTCGTCAACGGAGTTATCATTGCCGCCCCTCCACGCTTTGAAGTACCGCCGACAAGTTCCCAAGCGGATTTCAACCAAGTATTCACATTCGTCGGTGCGGGTGGCTCGACAGAAACTCTCCGAGGTGTGGGCAACACAAACAATCGCGGTGGAGCTCTCGGAACCGCTGCTTCGATCTCTCTCAACAACGCCCGACGTGGTCTACTTCGGACCGACACGAGCCAGGCAGTCGTCCACCGAATATCCCTCAATCCCAAGTTTGACTATGATGGAGTTGCCTATCTTTTCCTAAAGTTCTCCATCAATGGCACGAATACCAATAGCTCCGGCGGCTCAGCATTCGCACGGATGGTTGTGGGAACTCATCCGCTCAATATGAGGAGCCTGAATTTCTCCAGCCCCACCGTCAACGTCAACGACATGTTATTACCCTTCGGGCTCATCAACGTCTTCCAACCCTTCAACGCGTACTTTGCACTCGTGACCTCTGCGACGGTCAATAACCTTTCCGGGCTCGCCCAAAATGCCTCGGCTGACGCTGACTTCCAAACATCCCTGACACTCACCGGTGTCCAACTGACGCGTGATCCCGAAGGGACGAACCCGGTTCCGCTTGCCAGCGTCACATCCGACACTGGCCTTGTTTTTCGGATCGAAAATGATGTTGCGGTCCCGTTTGTCGGAAACCTCATCGCGATTGACATAAAGCCCGATGAGTTCCCGAACAGCGTGAATTCAAAGAGTAAAGGGAAAATCCCGGTGGCAATCATGTCGAGCGAGGGCTTCGACGCTCCACAGAGTGTTGATGTGACTTCACTCACTTTCGGTGTTACGGGACTTGAACAGAGCCTTGCGTTCTGCAACCGGAAGGGTGAGGACGTGAACGGCGACGGACGGCCCGATTTAATTTGTCATTTCCAAACTCAATCAGTTGGATTTCAGCCCGGTGTGACGCATCTCATCCTTGCAGGCAGGACCATTGCTGGAGAGGCGATTCACGGGACCGATTCGATTAGAATGGTCCACTGAAAGTTTGGGGTATACGTGCCGATCCAGACTGGTTGAAGTGTTGCAGTTCTTCCGCGAGCACGATCGGAGCACTACCGGAAATTTGGAAGTTCCGTTGGTTTGTTACTTAGAAGAGAGTTTTTCACTCGATGGAGAAAGAGTTTCGAAACTCACTCAATGAAGATCGAGGCGGCGTGTAAGTCTCTGTTCGCGACTATTGTGCAGACCCTACACCCTCTACAGACGACATTTCAGAATTAGCCTGGGAACAATGGTTCAAGGAAAGAGTGCTCGACACGTATCTCTGAATCTCGGTGAGGCCTAACAAAGAGCGCCGAAGCCGAGTTACGTCGTTTTGGTGAGACTCACTCAGCCCTCAGAAGTTGAAGCGGGTGCCGACTTCCAATCTGCGCGGCAGCTGGGCCGACGTTGCCTGACCAAAGAATGGCGAGGTTTGCACGCCAGAAAACGCGCCCAGGTTGGTGTGGTTAAAGAGATTGAATGCCTGGGCGTAAAGCTCCAGGCGGAATCTCCTGGTGCCCGGCATCGACATTGACGGTGGCGCGGCGCCGCCCTCACCGCCGCCGCCCATTCTCACCATCTTCACCTGCATGCCCCCGCCGGTTTGTTTCTGCTCCGGGCCAAAGTCTCTACTCCAACTCAGCCGCGAACCCACTTCCCAACGTCCGGCCCCACGCGCACTGTTACGTCCGATTCCCGCAGGCCGGTCATTGATTACGCTATCAGTATTGTTATCGAAGCCGGTGGTGATGTTGTACGGCAGGGCGGAAGTCGCATTGACGATGGCCGAGATACCAAAGCCCTTAAATAACCTCCGGTTTGCAAAGGCGGAAAAGAAGTGTCGCAGATCGGCTGCCGATGGCCCTCGTTCGGCGCGCAGGTTGAAATTGTTCACCGGCAGGCTGAACGGGCTGTCGGCCTCATTGGTGTTCTTCATCAGGAGATAGTTTGCGCTCCAGAAGAAGCCATTGACGAACCTGGCTGGGCCAACGCCGATCATCAATCGATGGACTGACGAGTAGCCGGACGACTCGATCTGGGTGATGTTGCCGACAGTTGGGTCCGGGCGGCCCAGCCCAGGTATCGGCGCATTCAAGTTGCGGCCGCGCAGCAGGTGAACTCCGCGCTGGTACTGATAGTTCGTCGTCAGGCGCAGGAGTTTGAAGGGATTTGACTCAACCCCAAAGGACGCTTGAAAGACGTAAGGGGCGTCCAGGTTTGCATCGCTCTGCACCCGGCTCGGCGGCAAGGTTCTCTGGGTGCCGCCGCTAAAAGGATTGGGATAGCCGGGATTGGTGACAATGAGATCGCGCTGACGCAAGCCGTCCAGGCGCAGCGTCTGTTCGAAAGCCTGCGAGCCGAACCAGTCATAGAAAATGCCCGCACCGCCGCGCAGGGTGATCGAACCGTTCTTCTTCGGTGACCATACAAAACCGAGTCGAGGCGCCAGGTTGAGTTTATCGCCCAGATTGGTCTGCAGCTCCTGGCGTACTCCCAGGCTCAGGGTTAGGTCTTTGCGGACGCGATAGTCGTCCTGAACATACCAGCCCAGCTGATACTGCGAGTAGGACACGGTGGGGTCGCCCAAACGTTGGGAGAATTGCGTCGGCAGTCCGGCTTTATAGGCGGCGAGATCGGCAAACTGGAAAGTGCCCAGCGCGTTGACTGAGTCGTTGCTCCGATATCGACCGGCCTCGGCTTGAAACCCGAAGCGTAACCCGTGATTCTTCAGAGCGTAGTCGACGTTGTCAGCCAGTTCGAATTCCTGTAATCGCCGGCCGCCGCTGCGCTGTGCGCTGCCGCTATTGAACGAACCCGGAACCAGGATCGTCTGTCCGTTAGTGGCTGAATGCGCTTCAATCTCCTGCCAGCGCGCCTGGAAACGAGTTTCATTGAAGATCTTCTTGCCGAATACTCCAGAGTCTGCCAGCCGCACGATGTGCTCCGTCTGGTCCTGAGAGAAACCGCGAGTTGCCAGATCGAAGTCGCCGACGCCCAAATTGTTTTGCCGTACGGCGTTTCGCTGGTATTGAAAGCGCGAAGTATGCGTTTTGGTTAGCGCATGCTCAACCCGGGCATCGACGTTGAGCCGCCGCGATGGACGAAACGCCAGATCTGAGAAGGTCCCTGTTGGTAGCGTAGCCACGATCGTTTTTGCGTCGAAAAACTGGGATCCATCGACATTGAGGAAAAGCGAGGTCCGGTTTTTCCATAACGGTCCGTCCAGGGAGAGACCGAATCTTCGCTGTTGTTCCGGCCCGCGAACTTTCGCGAAGGCCTGACGTCCACTCAGGGACTCGTCACGAAAACCAAAGTTAAAGGAGCCATGCCACGAATTGACTCCAGGCTTGGTGATGACGTCGACAAAGCCAAAGCCGGCGTCGTGATTCTCCGCGGCATAGGGGTTGAGGCGAAATCGGATCTCGCGAATTTGCGACTTTGGCGGCAGTTTCCCGCCGCGAAATCCGTTGACCCGCATCTGCGCGCCGGGTCCGGCTAACTGGTTGATGGCATTCTCGAATTCATCAGGGTCGTCCGGAAGTTGGGCAATTTGATCCTCAGTCAGGACGTTTGTAAATGCCGGGCCATTAGGATCGGAATTCCTGGTTCTCGCCTCCTCAGCGACTTCAACATCGACTGTGATCGGGTCGATTTCCAGGGTGACATCACGTTGGTTTGATCCCGGCTGAAAACTCTCTTCAGTGTCTCGCGCCTTGAATCCAACTGCTTCCACGTGCAACCGGTAAAGCCCGGCGGCGACGCGGCTGAGACGAGCCTCACCGCGTTGGTTAGTCTGGGCCACTAACTCGGGTCGTCCTGCTTGGGTCAGTTGAACCCGCGCGTTCCAAATCATCGCGCCCGTAGGATCCTTGACCACGATTTCCACGCTCGCATCGCCGGCGTTCTTCTTTTGGGCAAAGGAAAAGCTGCCAAGAAGCGCCAGCGTGATAAGCACACCTATAGCGCGTGAGCTGAGATCGAATCGCATGACTTCTGGGCTCCTTTAGTTTTTCTGGAAGCGTTCCGGCTTGAACTGTGGATTGACCTGGTACTTTGAAATCTGAAACTCTTCGGAGACTTCCGCTTCCGTTAGGAAGGTGAACTTGTGAGGAAGCGTTAGTCCCCCATCCTTCCGGTAATCGCTGACGCGGATGAAGAAGTCGACCTCTTCAGGTTTCGGCGCGGGTTCACCGGCCAGCTTATCCGCTTCTGCCTTGGCGTGCTTAACGGCATCGTCGGGCTTTCCATTTCCAGACGGTCCAGCCGGCCGGGTCATGGTCACTATCCGCGGTTTGTTTCCGCGGTAGCTTAATAGCAAAGGCAGGTGTGTCTGCTTGTCGAAGAAAACACGAATGGAGAACTTGTCCGGCCCAGTGATTTCAATTACTGCAGCATGGCTATCTTCGACGTCCGACTCCCCAGCGTATTTGTATTCGACTGCGAAATCAGGTGGCGGCATGACCATAATCGCTAACAAGTAGCGGGCGAATTCGTTGCGATACACTCTTCGGAAGCCGGCTTCAATCTGTTCGGGGGTCGCCTGCTGACCGGCTGGACCTCCCATCCTGAAAACCATTCCACCGCCAGCCCCACCGCTGGATCCCGTCCATGCCCGTTCACCGTTCATCCCCCTGGTATTAACGATTGCAGTGCTCAGACCACCGGGATTCATCGCATCCTCAACCAGATATTTATCGGGAAGCTGAATGCTGACCTCGCGATCGCCGGCCAACTCACGCTCGCCCAGGATGCGCCGGTATTCTCCCTTGATACCCAGACTCTGAATTCTTTTGATGGCTTCTTCGCCACCGATTGCCTTGCGGGCTTCTTTCAAAATCTCCTGGGCTCGCGCATCGTCTGCCAGTCCCATATCGTCGGCCATACCGTGGCACAGGATTGGGGCGAGTAAGAGTAGGAGTGCAGTTGCAAGCTTTCTCATAATTTTTGGACCTTCCCTGGAATGCAAATTTGCATAACGAAGTAATCAGGCGGCAGCCGCAGAAGTAGTTGGCTGATTGGTGAACCTGAACGAGTGCGCCGCAGGCGAGGAGGTCAAACCTTCACGAGACGGCACCCAAATTCGATTGTCACTATGTATTGACAGGAGTGCGCTGAAAAGTTCCAGAAATGCTTTGGCAGTGAGTTGACACTCTTTCAGAGCGAGCCCTAAACTGGAATTTACTATCCCGTCGGCCAATTTGAACTCGTAGTAGAGGCGTAACCGGTGTGAACCTACCAAACAGCCTGACGCTCCTGCGTATATTTATCGTTCCCCTTTTGGTCGTCGTTCTACTTACCCCGTTTTCCGAAGACTGGTTTGGTTTGCCTCGGCACCTGTTAGGCGTTGGGCTTTTTCTGGCCGCAGCCCTAACCGATTATCTTGATGGCAGCCTGGCCCGGCGCAGACATCAGGTAACGCGCCTGGGTCAGCTGCTTGACCCAATCGCCGACAAGTTGCTGATTTCGGCCGCACTGATTTCATTGGTCGAAAATCAATTGGCCCCGGCCTGGGCAGTGGTGATTATCATTGGCCGTGAGTTTGCGGTAACGGGGCTGCGTTCAATA
>DATKIS010000802.1:0-2049 GCA_035543975.1 Pyrinomonadaceae bacterium | reverse complement strand
CGCGAACCGCTCCGGGCATGGTTGGCGGAGCATCGCGAAGACGCGGACGCCGATTTCGTTTTTCGATCCTGGCTCGAGGCGGGCGGAGAGCGTGAGTTGGTATGGGATGCAGCGCTGGCGTGGCTCGCCCGGCATCGACTCGAGGAGTCTGCGGTTTATGTCACGAAATTTATCGCCAGACAGCGTGACCTTCCGGCTACCGCGATAGGCGATGTCTTGGCTTGGTGTCGGACATTTCCAGGTAGTGAAGATGCCGTGTGGCGGCTGACACAGTTAGGGCAAAACCTGTTCGTCGAAGGCCTTGAAGAAGATGTTCTGCTCACTGCAGAGGTTGTGTTTGACCATCTGCTTACGCCCTCAAGCGACATAAAGATAGTTACGCGAGGTCAAGTCACCGCCTTGCTCTCTTACCTCGTAGAGTCTTATGGAATGCAGTTTGGAGCAATCCGCGAGAGGGTGGATCTGTTGTTGATTAGATGGTTGAGACACCCAATGTCATTCGGAAACAGCCCAAGGCCGCATCCGGCCGTACAGCGTGTGACCTTTCTCAAAAGACTTTCAGCTCTTATGGCTACTGGAGCCCTCGAACTAGGGAATGACCGTGAAGCGCTACAGCGCTTTTTGCGTTGGGTGAACGCATGGGATCTCGCTTGGAAAGAACGCGCAACTCCAGTTCTGGAAGAACTCAGGAGTAATTATCCAGCGCCTGAATTATGGGATATCGTTCGGTACTACGGAAGCTAGACTCAGACAGATCGAATTGCGTCAGTCACGCGGATTGTTTCGACGGATGCCTTCACATCGTGTACGCGGATGATGTGGGCGCCTTTCAAGATGGCGGCGGTGACGGTGGCCATGGTGGCGTGGAGGCGGTCTTCCGATGGGGCTGGGTTGCCGTCGGCGTCGGCGAGGATGCGACCGAGGAAGGACTTTCTAGAGGTCCCGATCAGAAGAGGGAAGTCGGGGAAGGCGGCGATGAGCTGATCGAGTTTGGCCAGTAGTTCGAGGTTCTGTTCCTGACTTTTGCCGAAGCCGATGCCCGGATCGATGACGATTGATTCCCGCCTCACGCGGCGTTGTTCGGCGAGCGTGATGCTGCTGCGAAGACTGCGGGTGACTTCTTCGATGATGTCGGGGACCGGGGGCAGGCCGTGCATCGCTCCCGGTGTCCCAAGCGAGTGCATAAGGACGAGCCCAGCGCCTGACTTGGCTACCTCATCAGCCAGCTGTACATCAAAACGAAGAGCAGAGACGTCGTTAACGATGGTGGCCCCGGCGTCGAGTGCCGCGCGCGCGACTGAAGCCTTGGTGGTGTCGATGGAGATAGGAATCGAGGTCCGTTTGGCGAGCGCACTGATGACCGGCAGCACCCGCTCAAGTTCCTCCTCCGCTGAAACGATGGCTGCGCCGCCGGGCCGAGTTGATTCCCCGCCAACGTCGATGATGTCGGCGCCATCGGCGATCATCTGGTCCGCGTGGGCGAGTGCCTTATCCAACGAGAAAAACTCGCCACCGTCGCTGAAGCTGTCGGGAGTTACATTCAGCACGCCCATTACCAACGTGCGTTCGCCAATCGACAGGGTGCGGCCGTCGCCAATATGCCATTCGTGCATGTGAGGATGATAAGGGAAACACGGGAGGAGAGGAAAAGGGGAAGGAGAGGGAGATTTTCCATATGTCATTTTTCATTTCTCCTTTGCCATTGGCGGATTCGACTGGGTCACGGTGATCTGTTTGCCCAATCTCTTAAATGACCAATGAGAAATGTCAAATGAGAAATGGAAAATCTATTCGTCGTTAGCGCAAACGAAAAGGGGAACGAGCAGCGCCCATTCCCCTTTACATTAGTCCCGAGCCCGCGGCCTACGCCGGAGCGGGGTTGCCACCTGTAATCGGCGGCAGGATTGGTTTCAACGGTCTTTGGGTTGGTTCTTTCAACTGCGGTTGACCGTCGTCGTGGCCTGGATCAGGCACCGGTTGCGCGTCGTCAAGCGTCAGCCCGGCGACGATTCGGCGAATCTCCACACCGTCGAGCGTCTCACGTTCGAG
>DATKIS010000801.1:0-4974 GCA_035543975.1 Pyrinomonadaceae bacterium | reverse complement strand
CCAGCTGGAACTACTTCCGACAGCCAGTCGTATGAATGACAAGTAACCCTGCTTGGCCAGAAAGTCTGGCATCCTAGAGTTCTGCGTATGTATTGTCCTCAATGCGGCACTGAATCCGGATCCGGTCTGCAGTATTGCCGTCTCTGCGGCGCCAACCTCAAGGTAATTGGCAAGGCCCTCACGCTTAGCGAGGCGATTGCGCGCAGCGATCGCGGCCCTCTGCCAAGGCTAAAAGAGATGGTTAAGAACCTTAAGGTGGAGCACGTCACCGAAGAAGTGTCGACCGCCCTCGAGCGGATGAATAAAGAGATACTGCGAACTTCGGCCTCTGGGAAGGTAATGAAACCATTTTCGCCGTCGTCCTGGATCCGCAGGAAAACACCCGAAGAACGCCGCGAAAATCATCTCGTCAAAGGCATCGTCTCCATGTTTTCGGGCGTCGGGCTGATGATATTTCTTTACTACCTGTCAGCCGCGCTGGTCCTCAAACTCCCGCCAGACGTACTGGCTGAGATCCCGTTTGAGCTGGACCCGGTAGTGAAAGTGGTTTGGCTGGTGGGCTTAATTCCTACGCTGTCCGGGCTGGGCCGTATCCTGGCCGGACTTATGGTACGGCCGGCCCGTCCGGTTGAGTCTGCGACAAACCTGTCCGAGCCGTTTGAGACCCCATCGCTTCAGGGGCGCGCCACGGATGACGCCCTTTCACCACGCAACGTGCCCGCGAGTGTTACCGATCACACCACGCACCTGCTGAAACCGCCAGAGCCAAGCCACTAAACTGGTCCGGATTTCAACCCTCGATGATTGCGGCGTCAGGATCAATCGTGTATCCTCTCGCCGTCGAACGCTATAGCTCGACTCCTTCCAGATAGAAAATCAATCACACATCAGTTAATGGAGAAGAATTAATGAGAATTTACAACAACCGCGGAAAAGCCTTGTCTCTTGCCTTCGCACTGGCACTCGTATGTTCGGCCTTTGCCTTCGCTACGACGAAAGTGGATTACAAATTTAAGGTCCACAACAACACCAAGTCCTCCATCAAGAAGGTCCTGGTATCCGAAGATGGAAAGAAGTGGGGCTACTTTGACATCGGCGACGGCATTGCTGCCGGAGCGACCGAAGAGCTAGTCTGGGATAAATCAACCGACGGTGGAAACTGCGAGTGGAAGTTCAAAGCAGTGTTCTCAAACGGCGAAGAATCAGAGCCGGTCGAGTTCGATTTTTGCGAAAAGGACCTCGTAGTAGAGTTTAACTAAGACGTCCGTTTTAATACGAGCTACAAAAAAGCCTCTGCCTTCCCATGGCAGGGGCTTTTACTGTCCCTGGGACTGTACACCTGGAACCGCAGGCGGTCCCCCTCCGGGCAAAGCAGTTTAGTGATCGTCCACTGCAAGTCGCTTCAGCACCCCGCCTTCCGCGTGAGCCAACGGATTGACCACAATAAACGCCCTGGGATCGATATCCCGCACGACCGTCTTTACTCTGCCTATTTCCAATCGCGTTACCACACAAAACAGAATGTCCTGTTCCGTGTCGCTCAGACCTCCGCGTCCCTTGTAGACCGTAACTCCGCGTTCGAGATCGCGAACTATGGCCAGCCTGATCTCGTCGTTCTTATCAGACATGATGGTAATCGCTGTGTATTCCTCGATACCATGGATTAGGAAGTCGACAGTCTTTGAGGCGGCAAAGTAGGTCACCATCGAGTAAAGCGCCAGCTCAATGCCGAGCACAAATGCCGCGGCAGAAAAGATCAAAATATTCAGCAGGAGAATCACGTCCCCCACTTTCAGGAGATTGCTGCTCTTGCTGATCAGCAGCGCCGCTACTTCGGTTCCGTCCAGGACCGCGCCACCGCGAATCGCGAGACCGATTCCGGCGCCGATAAAGAAGCCGCCGAAGATTGCAGTCAGGAGTTTGTCATGGGTGACGTCAGGGTATTTGATGAGAGCCAGGCAAAGAGCCAGACCTCCAATTGCCAACATACTCTTGATGGCAAAGGTTCTGCCGATCTGGCGGTAGCCGAGCGCAATGAAGGGAAGATTGATCACGAGAATCAAAATCGACAAGGGCCAGCCGAGAACATCCGCGAGCAGCATTGAAACACCGGTGACGCCCCCATCAATGAAGCGGCTGGAGAGCAGGAACCCTTTCAAGCCCAGTCCGGCGGAAAGAATGCCCAGGATAATCAGACCGACGTTGATCGCTTCGCGAATGACCTTCTTCATTTTCCACTCCTCTTCCAAAATGGTCGACCGAAAGATCCCGAGGGGCATATGCTCATGCTCAGCAGGAACACTTTCGTGTGCTTTCGTGGATCGTGTTGCTCCCCAAGGGACCTAGTGCTGGGAGTCCAGGAGTTCTCTGATCTTCTTTGCGAGCTGCGGATCAAGTCCTCGCTTACCAGCCAACTGAAGCGAGCGGACTCCAAGGAGTTTATAGATCTCCAGGGTCTCGGTCGTCTTGCCCCGAGATAAAGCAGCGAGGTGTCGTTTCACCGTGGCGACATCGCCGCGCGCGAACGTCCCGGTTAGCGCTTGGGCCGGAGTCGAGACTTTCAAATTAGAGACCGCGCTCTCCACCAACGGCATTAACACCCGCTGTGCTTCACTCGGGCTGAGCCCGGAGGAAGCCAGCATTTCAATTGCCACGTCAACGAGCGCAGTAAGATGTCCGGCCGCAGTTAGGGCGGCTGCATGGTAGAGAGCCTTCTTGGCCGGTTGGACAGAAAAGCTGTGGCCGTTGAGGTCTTTAACAATTCTCCGCGCTAGTTTGGTAGCGGCCTTGTCTCCCTCCACACAGTAATAGGCTCCGTGCAGCGCTTTCGCTCCCGTTCGAGGGTCACTGACTGAGACGAGCGGATGAAGCGAGCCGGTGTGGAAACCGATCTCAGCGAGGGGCGCGAGCACCTCCGATGACAGGGCGCCGCTGGTGTGAAGTACGACGCTGCCGTGGCCCTTGCCGCTCTTCACGGCTAAGAGTCGGTGCGCTACGTCTTCCACGGCGTCGTCCGGGGTCGTAATCAGGACTAGGTCGGTCGGAGCCAAGGCAGCCAGTTGATTCAAACCTAACGCCTGGATTTGAAGAGGCCCGGCAGACAAAAGACGCGCAGCTTTCTCGGCCGCGGCGGCTCGCCGCGCGACTAAAGCATGGATGGAGTAACCCAAACCGGCCAACCCAAGTGCGAAAGCCTGACCCAAACGCCCCGGACCTATGATCGTAATTGAGGGGGTCGGCCGGTGCGATTTGGCTTTGGGCATAAGTTGGGAAAATCCGCGGACCTCTAGCAAAGACCGGCTCAAACCGGGATCGAGCGCAAAACGAATAGGCCGGTTCGTTGTTTTCCGGGCATTTCTTAGGTTTTCGATAGGCAATGCATTATAATGCCCAGCATCAAGCGAACGCCAAAGAGTCAGTCCCCTCGTTTAGGCCACGGGTAGGAATGCGCATATTTCTTACGCGCAACCATCCGCCAACCACCGGGCATCATAGAGTCCGCGTTAAATGATAGCGAGTAGGGCTTGGCCGGTTTGTGGTTTCCGGCTATTCTGACTTGAGATTCGCCGACGCAGTTTACCCTCAATTTTCTTGGCCCTGGAAGGTTTTCCCCAGAATCCTTTTCAGCAATACTTGGTTTCGAATACCTGGAGGTTTCAGATGAATAGCTTCTCCCGCATCGCCACCGCCTTACTGCTGGTTTCGTCGATGCTGTTAGGGTCAATTGCGGCAATCGCGCAAACGAGCCAAGCCGGAAGCCAATCGCAGGAACAAGCTGCGACCACCGCTGCCAACACCAAAGATAAGAACCCGAAGACGCCGGCTACCACGAGCTCAACCTCAAAGAAGACGCTTTCGGTAAACGAAGACCCAAGCCTGATCGGCAAGCGCAACATCAACAAGGGCATCATCGCCAAGATGAGCGGCTCGACCGAAAAAGAAGTTCGGATTGGACGCGAGTTGGCGGCGGAAGTTGATCGGCAGGCTAAGTTTATTGAAGACCCAGCTGTCACCGAGTATGTAAACCGGGTCGGCCAGAACATCGTGCTTCACTCAGACGCGAGAATTCCCTTCACGATCAAGGTGATTGACTCTGATGAAGTGAACGCGTTTGCCCTGCCTGGCGGGTTTTTCTATGTCAATAAGGGCTTGCTGCTGGTCGCCGACAATGAGGCGGAAGTGGCCGGCGTGATGGCTCACGAGATTGCTCACGTGGCCGCGCGTCATGCGGTGGAGAACCAAACCAAAGCGAGTTTACTGGAGTATCTCGCCCTCGGCGGCTCGATTTTCCTGGGTGGTATTCCGGGTCTGATTTATCAGAACACTGCTCAACTGGGGCTCCTTGGTGCCTTCATGAAGTTTAGCCGTGGCGCCGAAGAAGAAGCGGACAAGCTGGGCATTCAGTACATGTATGCCGCTGGTTACGATCCGGGCGCGATGGCCACGATGTTTGAGAAGCTTGAATCCAAGAACAAGAAGAAACCAGGTTTCATTTCGAAGGCTTTTGCCACTCATCCGGCTCCTCCCGAGCGGCGGGCAGCTTCCCTCGCCCTGGCTGCCCGATTTCCGGAGCATGAGGAATATGTCATCAGTACCTCGGAATTTCAGCGGGTTAAGAATCAGCTGCTGAAACTCTCCAACGCTCGTGCTTCCAGCGTGGGCGCGCTTCCGGGAGCGGATGAAGGCGCACCAGGGAGACCGACCCTGAAGCGCCGTCAGCCGACTGCCGACGATGCACCCGCGACCAACCCTGATGGGACGGAAAAGCCGGCCACCGAGAAAGCTGAGCCACCGAAGCTAAAACGGAACGACGGTTCGAAGCCCACCCAACCGTAGTTTTAGTTAGTGGTTTCTCTGAACCTTAAAGGCTCCTCGGCAGCAAAGTCGGGGAGCCTTTTAATTGAATAAGGTCACCCGCCAAGACGTGCGGCCATCCGTTAGGAAGGCTGAGGCAAAGGAGAAAAGGTGTGGTTT
>DATKIS010000800.1:0-2506 GCA_035543975.1 Pyrinomonadaceae bacterium | reverse complement strand
TTGCGCGTGAACCAACATTTCTTGTGACCACTTGCGTCCACGGACATCCAACAGCAGCGTGCCGGAAGCGTCGGCGACGTCAGTGGCGCGGTCACCCGTTAGTTTCAAGCGAACGTAATCTTTGGGCAGCAATACACTACGGACGCGAGCCCAGAGGTCCGGCTCGACTTCGCGTACCCACAAAAGCTTCGGTAACGTGAAACCAGCCAGGGCTGGGTTTAGCACCAGCTGAATGAGTTGCTCGGCGCCAACCTTGCTCGTGAGTTCGCGACACTGCCGGTCGGTACGAACATCACACCAAATGATCGCCGGGCGCAGCACTTCGTCACGTTGGTCCAACAGGACGGCCCCGTGCATCTGGCCAGTCAACCCGACGCCCGCAATCTCCTCCGTCCTGACTGCTCCATTCCCGAGGACGGCACGGATAGCCGCAGCTGAGGCGCGCCACCAATCGGCAGGATCTTGTTCCGCCCAGCCGGCCTGGGGGGAAGCGAATGGCGCATGCTCGACCGTAGCCGAAGTGACCACACGCCCGCCTTCATCAATTACAACCGCGCGGCTGCCGCCTGTACCAACGTCGATACCGAGGAACTTCATTCAGCCGGTAACCCCCAGAATCAAATGACCAAACCTGGCGCTCCCGTCAGAGGACCCGGCGAAAACATACGGCCGACGGCCAGTCTCCTGGGCATACTTCTCGCAAATCATCGTGATTGCCGGTTCCGCAGTCGGATTGCCGAGCACTGCGACTGTGCCGCCACTGCCCCCGCCGGTGATCTTCGCGCCAAAGAGTCCGCTCTCCGGGCCGGCTTCGCGCACGAGATTAACCAGCAGATCAGTACCTTCGGAATTTAAGCCGCACGCGGTGTAACTCTCATGCGATTGATACATCAGCTCACCCAACAGTTGTATTGAAGTCCCTTCGTGGACGTCCCCGGATTCGTTCGCGACTCGATGCCCGCCCTTCGGCACCTCAGCAGCGACACCCCAGGAAAGCAATTCGGCGAAGTGGGTCACCCGTGCATGTTCATAAATCGGATGCGCGGTGGGAACCCGGACCGCGTACTCCCGTTCAGGAACCACTTGAGTGACCGGATCGCTCGTGCCTCCGTAGCGCGTCAGGAAATCAGCACCAGATAGCCGCTCAGTCAAGTTGTTAACGTAGTCCTTCTCAAACTCTGCTGGAGTGATGTTCGCCAGATACCCTCCCCATCGTGGGTCATCGATTTGGCAACGCGTTCCTCCCGCGACCATGTTGATGTTCAGGCTGGCCAACTCTGCAATGATCCGATAACCCATGAAAGCCCCTGTGCGAACAGATCCGTAATCCGCACCCGCTACAGAATGGCGTATGCCTGAATCGATTCCCCAAAACGCGACGTCACTGGGAATCGACAGCATCGGTTGCAGCTCAGCGGGTTGGCAGAGCAGCGCGAGTAACCTGCCGGCCTCGCCACAGACCGAGGTCATCTGATCCATGATGCCGCACGGCGCCCCCACCACCAGGTTTTCAACCTTCTGCGAAAGGAGGGCCAGGGCACGCGGCTGAATGCTGATGTCAAACGCGGCGACCACCGCCTGCATCACTGCAACCTCGAGAGCTGCGGAGGAGCTTACACCTTTACCAGCCGGCACCCTCGATGAAATCAGGATACGCGCACCCTCGGGAAATCCGGTTCCCAGTTCGCGCATCAGGACCAGGAAAACTCCGGCGACGTAAGCGGCCCAATGCTGCTGCGGGTCAGCGCGAAAACGCGCGCGGGCCTCGCCGTAGTCTAGCGGTTCCCCCTGGCTGAAAAACTCCGAGAGACGCATCTGGAACAATGTCCCGTGCGCTCGGTCGTCCGACAAACTAATGATGCGGAGTTCCTGGTCAGGATCGCGCTGCAATGCAATGAAGGTGGCCTCCTGGATGGGTAACTCGAGGACCAACGAACCAGAGTAATCTGCAATCCCGCCCATCACGTCGAGCCGGCCAGGGGCCCGGGTTACGACCAGCTCCTTAAGTGGATCAAACAGCATTCTCACTTCCGGAATTGGGTGCCGGTCCAACCTGTTCAAATCATCGATAAACGCACGCGCATCCGCGTGGTTACCTGGATCGCCTTTAACCACGTGGTACATCGCTATGCCTGGTTCGCGCTCGGGAGCAGTCCGCGCTTTCTGAGCGCGGCCTGTAGCAGCGGCTCAATGGAGTTACGAATGGCCTGGTTCGCGTAGCCCACCCAACTGACATCCGGCTCCACCGCCAGCCGCGCGTGGAGGGCGCCACCGTCAACGCCCGTTACCGCCACTCCCATCTCGCGCGCGATGAGCTCGGTACACAAGTCATAAGGGTGACAGCAGAGTCCGGAGGGCATGCCGCGTTCGGCCAGTATCGGCTTCAACAGCGGACGCAAATCAGCTACGTACCGATCGTGGCCGGCGATTAGTTCGTAGAGTTGGCCGCCGGTCGAAGTGTACTGGTCTTCAAAGCAGTGAGTTTTGCCGGGCTGCACTGGGCCCA
>DATKIS010000799.1:0-3168 GCA_035543975.1 Pyrinomonadaceae bacterium | reverse complement strand
GTGTCGACTCACGGGCGATGGAAACATGACGGTGTTTCAGGACCACTGGCCACAAGACCCGGCAGAGTAGACAGGTAATAGGCAGGGTAAGTGCAGACTCCCCGAAGGTACGTCTCGACTGTCGCTGAACCACTCCGTTATGTTTGCTTGTCATGACCTTATCTCCCGAGGAACAACTTTGCTCTGTCTCGAATTGAATTCCAGCCTTCATATTCAAGTGTCGGTGGGTGAAGAAACGTAACGGCGAGATTGTTAGAGCCCCAATTCACTAAAAACACACGAATGAACGCTAACGTTCTATTCGTGTGTTTTTGTGAATCGTTCCCCTGGTGGCGCGATATGAGAGGCGCATTAATCGGAGTCGGCCGGGACATGTTGCCGAGCACCATGCCGTTGATCCTGACGCAGTTGTTAATTGGATCGTGCTTGTCGACAAACTCGTGTGGCGCCGAAACCGGCGCCAGAAACTTGTCGTTGATGGTGGCGAAGAACACGATCGTGCCGGTTGCTGGGGTAGTCGTCGGTGGGCCTGCTGCCAGACCTCCGGTAAGGATACCGGCCAAGTGGCGGGGGATGGGCGGCGTAAGCGCAGTCATCGCTGACGAAACGTTAAACTTGATGATCGTGCCCAGCTGTGGCGCTTGAAGTTTGACTGGGCAAAACGCACCCGCGGCGAGCTGATTTGGCGCGGTGCTAACAGTGCCTGCGGGGAAGGCAGTCGGTGAGGAGGTATTCCCGAAGAGGCCGGTAACCTAAGTGTGGGCGGCGGTCCGGTAAGGAATGTTTGACCATCGGCCAGGAATCTGTCACCACCAGTTTTCCCATGGTGAAGTAGTCCGAGACCTGGAACTTCAGAATTATTTTGGTGAGGTTACGATTATTCGAGAGTCGCCGTCGAAGGGGTTGTTGGGCAAGGATACTGAGAATGCGGGCATCGTTTCTCCTGAGGGGAAATTTGCACGAAGTAATAAATTGTGTTCGTGCATGTCTATGGGTGATCGTTTTTGGAGAAACGTAACGGTGCCGAGCCTGGTCAGGAGGTCAAGAGGTAGGTAGCGATCAACAAACTAAACCGAATCCCACGAAGCCTGCGTCATTCCTTTCGTGGCGTGGGCTGTTCTAATGGGAGTTAGTCAACTTGTTGCGGTGCTTATATGTTACTTTCACGAAATCATTGAAAAGGTTCTTGCAGTGAAGTAGTATTCGCCGCGTACTGCATTGATACTTCGTCCAGAGCTTCCTTTCTAGTTGTTTCCTGCCGCCTTGATGAGGGCGACCGCGCAACTATTGGTTGTGCGCCAATCCGCGCTAAATGATCGGGCAAACGGTTTCACATTATCGCATTCTGAGCCCCCTCGGTGAGGGTGGTATGGGCACCGTCTACCTGGCCGAAGATACCCATCTCGGCCGGCGCGTAGCCATTAAGTTTCCGTCGGTAAACTCTGACTCTCATGATTACCGCGCCCGGTTTCTGCGCGAGGCCCGCTCAGTTTCCGAGCTTAGTCATCCGAGCATTGCCACCCTGTTTGACTATGGCGAGACCAATGAAGGCCGCCCCTTCCTGGTGATGGAACTTGCGAAAGGCAGACCGCTGACGGAGGTTTTGCGGAAGGGCGAACTAAATCTGGCGCGCGCCGTCGCGATTATCAGAGATGTGGCCGCTGCCCTGGTTGAAGCTCATGCTCGCGGCGTGGTTCACCGGGACATCAAGCCCTCCAACATAATGATCGATGACAACGGTCAGGTTAAGGTGCTTGATTTCGGACTGGCCAAGCAACTCAACAAGGAGCCTATCCAGAGTTCCGAGCCCGAAGCCCGCACCCTGCTTTCGACAGACACACAAAGCGGGGTGGTGCTTGGCACTCCTGCTTACCTCTCTCCGGAACAAGCGACCAGCGGCATGGTCGACGGACGCAGCGACTTGTTTTCTCTTGGTACTCTGCTCTACGAGTCGATTACCGGGCGTACACCGTTCGCGGGGAAAAGTTTCATCGAGATCGCAGCCAACGTCCTCCACGTTGAACCAGTGGCGCCATCCAAACTCAACCCCAGCGTACCTCGCGAACTGGAGTTCATCACGCTGAAGGCCCTGGCTAAAAAACCGAGCAAGCGTTACCAGTCGGCCAAGGAGTTTATCGCCGATCTAAACGCCGTCCAGGACAAGCTGGAGGATTCGGAACACACGCTAATTAAGCGGTCAGCATCGGTGAGGATGCCGGCCCATGGCCACACACTCAGCAATCTCTCGCAGATTCTGCAGCGTCCGCGTATCCCGATCTCCTACATACTCATCGGCACGGTTGTTTTAGTTGCCGCCGGAGGACTCGCACTACGCTTCGCCCGGCCAGCGGTGTATGTGCCCCCGGCAGATGCGCAGCGCTGGTACCAGGTGGGCACCAATGCATTGCGCGAAGGCGCCTACTATCAAGCGAGCAAAGCCCTCGAAAAGGCAGTTTCCGTCGACGATGCGTACATTCTGGCGCACGCGCGGCTGGCGGAAGCTTTGGTTGAGCTCGACTATGTTGACCGCGCGAAAGATGAACTGCTGCGGGTCAATTCAACCAGCAAAGGAACTCTTTCGGATTCCGATTCACAATATTTGGAGGCCATCACCGCTACAGTTCGACGCGACTACAGTAAGGCAGTGTCGATCTATTCCGAGATGGCCGGTAGGGCCGCGGATACGGATAAAGCGTATGTGCTCGTAGATCTGGGCCGGGCGCTTGAGAACAACGGCGATTCCGGGAAGGCAATTGAAACCTACAGCGCAGCCTCCGCGCACAACCCGGATTATCCCACCCCGCTTTTGCAGCTGGGGATGCTCTACGGACGGCAACAAGACTTAGCGAAGGCCCTGGCGTCCTTTGAAAGAGCTGAGGCGATCTATCAGGCACTCGGCAATCTCGAGGGCCGAACTGAAGTGATGTTTCAGCGGGGCTCTCTCTTCAATAAGTTGAACATACTGCCGGATGCCAGAACCCAATTGGATGAGGCCCTGAAGCTGGCCCGAGCTGCCAACAATAAGTCGCAGGAGATCAAAATTCTCCTGCAGCTGAGCAGCCTTGAGGTTGACGTTGGGGAATCAGTTAAGGCTACGCAATATGCGCAGGAAGCGGTGTCGCTGGCCCAGGCAAACGGAATGGAAAACCTCAGTGCCAGAGGCTTGAC
>DATKIS010000798.1:0-2472 GCA_035543975.1 Pyrinomonadaceae bacterium | reverse complement strand
ACCTGCAAAGTTTTCGCGATCAGTTTACAAACCTCAATCAGGCGCAGGTGTTTGAGACACTTAAAGCGCGGCTCAAACCGATATGTCATCGGACCCTGCGACGGCAGGTGACTGCCTACGTTCCCTTCACGCAGCGATTCCCGCTCGTCGAAGAGTTTTCTCCGGAAGAGAGCGAAGACCGCCTCTACAATCTCGTTTCCGAATATCTGCAGCGGCCCAATCTACAGGCATTGCCCTCAGGCCAGCGCACGCTCATGACCCTCGTGCTGCGGAAGCTGCTGGCCTCGTCAACCTTTGCTATTGCCGGCGCGCTCAACTCAATTTCCGAAAGACTCAAGAAGAAGTTGGGGAAGACCGAGCCGCCGCCTGAAGCCCTCGTCGAAGAACTCGATCAGGATTACGAAGCGCTCGACGAAACAGCGGAGGAGTGGACCGAAGACCCGGCCACGGAAATCATTTCCGAAACTGACCGCGCCGCAATTGAAGCGGAGATTGCCGACCTCGATGAATTTGCCAGACTCGCCACCAGCATCGATCACAACGCCAAAGGCAAGGCGTTGCTGAAGGCATTGAGCGTGGCCTTTGCAAAGGCTCGGGAACTGGGAGCCGAGGAAAAGGCGATCATCTTCACTGAATCAAGAAAGACGCAGAACTACTTGCTGCGGGTGCTGTCAGACAGCCAATTTGCTGAAGGCATCGTGCTCTTCAACGGTTCGAACACCGATGAGGGTTCAAAACAAATCTACGCTGCCTGGCGGGAAAAGCATCAAGGCACCGATCGGCTGACAGGTTCCAAAACTGCCGATATGCGTTCGGCTCTGGTTGATTATTTCCGCGAAGAAGGCCGGATCATGATTGCCACGGAAGCCGGGGCGGAAGGCATCAACCTTCAGTTCTGTGCGCTCGTGGTGAACTACGACTTGCCCTGGAATCCGCAACGCATCGAGCAGCGCATAGGCCGATGTCATCGCTACGGGCAGAAGCACGACGTGGTGGTGGTGAATTTCCTGAACCGCAAGAACGAAGCCGACAAGCGAGTCTATGAACTGCTGTCGGAGAAGTTTCAATTGTTCGAAGGCGTGTTCGGCGCCAGCGATGAGGTGCTCGGCGCCATCGGTTCCGGCGTGGATTTCGAAAAGCGCATTGCCAACATCTATCAATCTTGCCGCAAGCAGTCAGAGATCAAGCAGGCCTTCGACAGGCTCCAACTCGAACTGAATTTTGAGATTGACGAAGCCATGACGCGCACGCGCCAGAAGCTGCTCGACAACTTCGACGATGAAGTACGCGAGAAGCTAAAGGTTCGTGACGCAGATTCGCGGGAGCAGCTCAATCGGTTTGAGCGGATGCTGATGAAGCTCACCGAGCATGAGCTTGACGGCAATGCCGACTTCTTCGACGGCTCTTCTTTTCAACTGAAGACCAATCCCTTTCCCGAAAGAGATAGCGACGTTCCGCCGGGCTTGTATGAACTGCCGCGCCGTTCGGGAGAAGCGCATCTCTACCGGCTCAATCATCCTCTTGCTGAAGCCATCATCTACCAGGCAAAGAACCGCGAGCTGCCGCCGGCTGAAGTCCAGTTTGAATATGCAGCGCACGAAGGCAAAGTCTCGATTCTCGAACCGCTGCTTGGCGCTTCGGGTTGGTTATCACTCTCATGCTTCACGGTCGAGTCACTCGATCAGGCAGAAGACCATCTCCTCTTCGCTGCGGCCACTGACATGGGACAAACGCTCGATGACGAAACTGCGGCGCGGTTGTTGAGCCTGCCGGCGAGTTTGGGCGAACCCTCTGAGCCGCCTACCGAAATACTCAAAGCGCTCGACGACATTCTCAGCGCGCGCAAAGCTGCGGTGCAGAAAACGATATCTGAACGAAACTCGCGATTCTTTGAGACGGAGGCGGAAAAGCTCGAAGGCTGGGCCGACGATTTGAAGCTTGGCTTGGAACGCGAGATCAAAGACTTCGACCGCCAAATTAAGGAAACGCGCCGCGCCGCCACCGCCGCGCTGACACTGGAAGAAAAACTCACCGGACAAAAACAGATCAAAGCTCTGGAAGCGCAACGCAGCCAGAAGCGCCGCAGCTTGTTCGACGCCCAGGACGATGTCGAGGCGAGACGCGACGCTTTTATTCAGAGTTTGGAAGCTAAGCTAGACCAACGAACTCAAAACGAGGCGTTGTTCTGCATTCGTTGGCGGTTGGCTTAGCCTTGTTCGCCGTTCTCGGGGCTTATGGATCAGTTGCCCTTGAGCCAGCGGAGCTGGCGGCAGCATAAAGCCTGGGGTGAAGCGCAGCGGAACCCCAGGATCGCCGGAGAAAATATTTCAATAGCGCGCGGATGCGCGCGACAGCCCCTGCGAGGAAAACGAATGTCAGACTCCTACACCAATCTCCTCTATCACATTATCTTCTCGACCAAGGACCGCCGACCGCTCATCACTGATGCCTATCAACCCCGTCTTTATGATT
>DATKIS010000797.1:0-5408 GCA_035543975.1 Pyrinomonadaceae bacterium | reverse complement strand
AGGAAAGAGCGGCAACATCATGCCGGGCGGGACGACGATTCTCGAGGCCATCAAGAAAGCCGTGTCGCGGAAGACGCAGGTAACTTTCTCGCTCGACGGGACAAATGCAAACGGAGCGGACGTGGCGGTGGTAGTAATTGGCGAGACGCCATATGCAGAAGGAAGAGGTGACCGCACCGAACTATCGCTGGCCGCGGAAGACGTCGCCGCCATCGACAACCTTAACCGCGCGGGCGTGCCTGTTGTCGCAATTCTCGTATCCGGGCGGCCTTTGGTTATGGAACCGGTGTTGACGAAGTGCCGGGCGTTGATTGCGGCATGGTTACCGGGAACTGAAGGGCAGGGCGTCGCCGATGTGCTGTTTGGTGATTATCGTCCGACCGGAAAACTGTCAGTCAGTTTTCCACGCTCGCTGAATGACGGGTTAAGTAATGTTGGAGATAAGAACTACAACCCGCTGTTTGGATACGGTTATGGCTTGAGTTATCGGTGAAGCCTCTCACTGATCTTGAACGAAGTTTAGCTAACTGCGTACAAGTAGCCAAGCTTGACCCACGAAACACTCCCAGCGAAAGTATGCCGAAATTTTTGCACGAGAAAGAAACCAAACGATCCCCGAACAAACACGAAACCACGCGAAAGGAATTTCGTGCCCGGTTCGTGCGAGTTCAGGGGCTCGCTTCGCCACTCACTTCATCATCGCATCTCGCTTGGCCTTAAACTCACTGCCGGCCTTCCATTCCGGATACTTATCACCCTGGGCCACGCGGTAACCAATCATCGTCAGCAGTTGCGCATCGTCCACCGCTCCGGCGAGGTCCCAATCGGGTTTAATCTCATCAGTGATTTTATGATAGTCCTTACTCGTATACTCCTCGCGTTTCTGCTTGCTGTAGTTAACATCTTTGCCGATGTAGTCCGTTCCGGCATCCGGGTAGAGGGCGGGCACACCCTCTTTGGCAAACTCGAAATGGTCCGAGCGATAGTAAAACCCCTTCTCAGATTCCGGATCAGGATTAACAGTGCGGCCCTGGGCGGCGGCGGCCTCGCGTAGTAGATCGACGAGCGTGCTGTTGTCGTCGCCCACCATGGTGACGTCTTTAGTGCGACCCCACTGATTGACGCCATCGATGTTGATGTTTGCCACCGTCTTAATCAACGGGTAGAGCGGATTAGTGGCGTAGTATTTTGATCCGAGCAAACCCTTCTCTTCAGCCGTAACTGCCAGGAACAGTACTGAACGCTTGGGAGGTGTCGCCAGCTTAGTGAAGCCCTCGGCGATTTCCAGTAGCTGGGCTACACCCGAGGCGTTGTCGATCGCGCCATTGAAGATCTGGTCACCCTGAAGTTTTGGATCGCGGCCCAAATGGTCCCAGTGGCCCGAGTAAACGACGTACTCGTTTTTGAGCGCGGGGTCCGAGCCTTCAAGTTTGGCGACTACATTGCCGGAGTTGACCTCACGCAGGGTGTTCTTGACTTCGATGTTTGCCTTGGCGTTGAGCGTCACCGGCTTAAAGTCTTTGGTAACGGCGGCTTTCTTCAACGCGTCGAAGTCCTGGCCGCCGGCGGTGAAAAGTTCTTTGGCGCGGTCGGTCGTTATCCACGATTCCACGGCCACCCGGCCCATGTTCTTGTCGGGCTTTTGAATGTCGAAGTTTTCCCGCGACCAACTGCCGGAGACCACTTCGTAGGGATAACCCGCCGGTCCGGTCTCATGAACGATGATGGCGGCGGCCGCGCCTTTCTCCGAGGCAATTTCATATTTGTAGGTCCAGCGACCATAGTAGGTCATCGCCTTGCCCTTGAACATTTTCTCGTCGAGCTTGGTGGCATCGCCGCCGTCAGGCACCGCCGGATCGTTGATGAGCATGACTATGGTCTTGCCGCGCACGTCCACCCCCTTGTAATCGTCCCAGCCGTATTCCGGCGCCACTACGCCGTAACCGACAAACACCACGTCGGAGTTTTCCACTTTTGATTCGGGCGTAAACCGCCGCGAGACGGCGACGTAGTCTGTGGGGAATTTCAAATCGATCGTTCTCCCGCCAGCCGTAAACGAGGCTTTGGGGGCTCCGGTGAAACCAGCCAGCGGCACCTTCTGCACATAGGTTCCATCCGGATTGCCCGGCTTCAGCCCCAGCCTCTGAAACTGCTCCGTCAAATACTTGACCGAGAGCTCCTCGCCTTTCGTTCCCGGCCCGCGCCCCTCAAACTCATCCGCCGAGAGCGCTTTGATGTGCTGCATCAGGTCGGTGGTATTCATCGAATCAAGCGCCGGCTTTAACTCGGCGGGAATCGCGGCCGAGGTTGTCGTAGCAGGCACGTTGGCGTTCTGGTTGGTTGACGGCGTTTGCATGCAGGCGACTGCGAAGAGAATCAGGGTAGCGGCAAAAGCGACTGACGAAAGGACGCGGTTTCTCATTTTGTTTGTGCCTCGTGGTGTTGAAGTGGAGTTGGACGAAATCTATCTATGCCCAAAGCAGCGACATGTCAACTTAGCGGCCACTCAAGCAGTTTAGAGTTCAAGCAGCTTGGCCCGAAATTCTGCTTTCGTTCAGTCCGCGAAGCGGACGAGTGAAAGTAGCCCAGCACTTCAGTGCTGGGGAGTCGATTCCCGCGAGGTCGGAGTCCATGAGCGGACGATTGATAAACTCCTGCGATCCAAACCTCGCGATTCAGGCGCCCGTTTCACGGACTCGCGTTCTCAGGTTTACCTGATCCCACCGATGAATCGGTGGGCTACCCTCATTCGTCGGCTTCGCCGACTTTTTGGGTAAAGCTGTTTGAACTCTAGACTGTGTCGGTTCCACCCACTGAGTGTCAGCTTAACGGGTTAGCCAAAGCAATACAGGCGGCCGTCCTGGGCCCCAATAACGATGCGGCCATTGGCGATTGCCGGCGAAGCCGAGAAGGGGGCGCCGGCATTGAACTCCCAGAGCTTGGCGCCATCGTTGAGATTCAATACATAGAAGCGTCCGTCGTTGGAACCGACAAACACGCGATCGCCGGCGATGGCCGGTGACGATTCCACGCGTGCCTTCGTGTCAAAGGTCCAGACCCCCGTGCCTGCCAGAGTCAGCCCATGGATCATCTTGTCGCGTCCACCAACGACGACGCGGGTCGCCGAGACTGCGGCGGAAGAGTAAAACGGAAAGTGGCGTTGGGGATGTTGATAGCGCCAGGCGACGCGACGCTGGGCAAGGTCGACCATCAAGACTTCGTTGTTGAAAGTGCCGTAGTAGGCGGACGTTCCGCGCACCGCAGGCGAGGCGCCGGTATAAGCGTCCGAAGAGACTGAGAACTGTTCTTTGCCGTCGGTAAGTCGGACGGCGTGGAAAAACTCGTCGCAACCGGCGACAAAGGCCAAATCTCCGGCGATGCTGGGCGTCGAGTGGACCGGACCGTTAGTCTTAAACTTCCAGAGCATGGTTCCATTGCGGGTGGACACGCAGTAGAGATGCTGATCGTAGGAGCCAATCAGGACGCGGTCGCCAATCACCACCGGTGACGACTTGATTTCGTTGCCGGCCTTAAAAGCCCAAATCTTCTTTCCGGTTGACGCATCTACGGCATGCAGCCAGCCGCCGAGATCGCCGACGTATACGACGCCGTTGCTATAGGCGGGCGAAGACTCGCCGATTGGAGAGTCGATCACATACTTCCAAAAGACTGCCCCGTTATTAAGGTTGAGCGCGGTTAATTCGCCTTTCTGAGAACCTACGAAAACAGTGCTGCCCACAATCGCGGCTGAGGACTCGATGGCGTCTCCCGCCTCGTAGGTCCACATCTGTTTGAGATTCTGCGGGACTGGAGACAGCGAAACGCCAGTCAGTCGCTGGTTACCGCGAAACTGAGACCAGTTATCGGCTGGCGTGTCCTGGGCCAGCGCGGGCGCAGGCAGAAGGCAGAAGGCAGAAAGCAGGAGGCAGATGACAGTGAGCAGTGGGCGGTGGGCGGTGGGCAGTGGGCGGACAGAGTGAGTCGCTACGCCGAAAAGCGCCGAGGCCAGACAAGAAATTGTAAACGACTCTTTTTGATGTTTTTTGCCCGGTTCGAGCGTCCTCATGGTTGATATCCTTTGTCCGCTGTCCGCTGTCCACTGTCCACGGCCCACTGCTCAGAAAGCTGCCTCATAAATTGCCATCGCCCCTGCCATATCAAAGGCGCGGGGGTTGAAACCGCCGGTCCACTGTTTGGCCGCGTCGGCTGCCAAGGGGGCCAACTCATCGCGTGCAACTCCCGCTTCACTCAAACTGCTTCGAAGCTTGCCGGCCGACGAGAGTTGCTCCAATCTTCGGGCCAGCATTTCGGCAGGTCCCTCAGCGTCGGAATTCACCCGCCCGCCCGATAGGTCAAGCAGTTCGGCATAACGTTCGGCAGCGACTTTGCCATTCCAGCGCACCACGGAAGGCAGCAGCATCGCGATGGCCGCACCGTGGGCGGTGCCGTATCGCGCCGTCAGGGGATTGGCGCAGGCGTGGGTGGCGCCGAGCATCGAGTTTTCAATCGCCGCGCCGGCATAGTACGCGCCCAACTGCATGGCCCCTCGCGCTTCGAGATCGTCGGGTCGGGCCAGGACGCGTTCATAATTTCGGTCCAACAATTTCCAGGCTTCGCGAGAGAACAGTTCTGAAGTCGGGTTACGGGTCCGGGTTACGTAAGTTTCGACCGCATGCGCAATGGCGTCGAAGCCCGAGGTCGCAGTAATACTTCGCGGCTGGGAAACGGTTAGCGCCGGATCGAGCAATGCGATCTTAAAAGCAGCCTTTGAATCGCCGCAGGCCATCTTGTCGTGGGTAGCAGCGTCAGAAATCAACGCATAAGATTGCCCTTCGCTGCCGGTGCCTGCGGTAGTGGGGATACCAATCATTGGTAACATCGGTTGCGACGCTTTGCCGTAGCCGCGATAGTCCTGCATCTGTCCGCCATTGGTGAGCAGGAAGTTGATTCCTTTGGCACAGTCGAGGGAGCTGCCGCCGCCGAGGCCGATGATGGAGTCGACCTTGTGCGGAGCGACAAACTGCCGACCCGCCTCGATCATTTGGGTGTCAGGATTAACTTCAAAATCGTGAAAGCGAACCACCTCGATCCCGGCTGCTTGCAAAGGTGCGAGGGCCTCATCGACATGACCGGAGGAAACGAGGCCGCGATCGGCCACCAGCAAAGTGCGAAGAAAACCGAGTTCGCGCGCCAGTTCGCCCAGGCGGGCGATGGCGCCGGCGCCGAAGATGATTTTGGTTGGAAGGTGAAAATCGAAAGAGTCCATTTTTGGAGTGCGGCGGCTTGACGCCGCTTTGGTCCGCGGCGGCTTGACGCCGCTTTGGTCCGCGGCGGCTTGACGCCGCTTTGGTCCGTGGCGGCTTGAGGCCGCTTTAGTCCGTGGCGGCTTGAGGCCGCTTTAGTCCGTG
>DATKIS010000796.1:0-4033 GCA_035543975.1 Pyrinomonadaceae bacterium | reverse complement strand
CCGGCGTTCATGCCGGAGCCGCCCGCGGTCGTGTAAACGCGATCGAATTCGTCCTTAACCATCAAATCCTTTTCACGCTTGTTCAGTTCATCAAACTTGGCGAGCAGTTCCTGATGACGCGCCGAACGATTCTTCGGATCTTTGGCGTCGTTGATTTCCCCGATGCGCGCTTTCAGGATTAGACCTTCCTGTTCCTTGCGGAGTTCGGCACGGACATCGTCCATCTCCTTGATGAGCTTCAAATTCTCATCAATGTTTTTCGTGCCGATGGTCTTTGTGCCCTTGAACATCATGTGCTCAAAAAGGTGCGAGAGGCCGGTGATGCCGGGGCGCTCGTTGACCGAGCCGACCTTCGCTACCCAACCGGCGGCGACGTTGGGATCGCCCTTGCGGGGGACCAGCAGCAGGCGCATCCCGTTTTCGAGAACGACTTCCTGCACCGGTACTTTCTGCGCCGCGACGATGAACGCGCACAGCAGTAGAACCAGGAGACTTAGAGAGATTTTTTTCATTCGGCTAATCCTCGTATTTTTTGACGTTAAGGTATTTCTAAGGCGGTCGGGGGTCGACGGTGTCCGCAAAAGTCCGTTTTAGTAAGCTGGCGCGAGTATTACGCAATTCACTGGAGCTGGGTTTCGGTGGCAGACTGACCCTGAAACTCTGGTGCTTGGAATGGCTACTGGGGATGCTAGCGCCGGTCATCATACCAGCCCCAAATTGATTTGCCCAATCGCCGGACCCCGTGCCTGACAGGTTGGAAACCAGCCACTGGGCGGGCGAGCTGAGGAAGCCTCTGGGCACGCCGGAGAGGTAAGTTAAAGAAAAAGGGGACCAAGCCGGTCCCCTTCTTTCACGCGAAAATAATGTCACTGAGACATCAAGCAGATGCTGTGATGGTGACGTGTTTTTGAATCATCCGAGATATCGATTCTTTGCTGGTCGCTCCCACTACGCGTTCAACCTCTTTGCCTTCGCTGAAGAGAATCAAAGTGGGAATTCCCTTAATGCCATAACGCTGGGCGGTTGCCGTGTTATCGTCAACATTAACCTTAACGACACCCGCAGTTTCGACAAACTGCTCGGCAATTGCATCGATGGTAGGCGCCAGCATTCGGCATGGCGCACACCACTCGGCCCAAAAATCCACCAACACCGGTTTGCTTGATTGCAACACTTCCTTCTCAAAAGAACTGTCGCTTACGGCTGCAACTTTTTCACTCATTTCTCTCTCCTCATCCTTGATTCTTGGCCGGACAGGAATTCCTGCCTGTCCGGAGCCCCGGTCTAATTCGTGACCGTCATTCGTATCCCATACAGCAGTGCAACGGGAAAGACTGAGAAGTCTTACTTATTGGCGCTGCCCTTCGATGAAACTCTTGAGCACACGTGCGCGCGAAGGATGTCGTAGTTTCCTCAGCGCCTTTGCTTCAATTTGGCGAATACGTTCGCGGGTGACGTTGAAGTCCTGCCCAACCTCTTCGAGCGTCCGCTCGTGCCCTTCCCTATCGAGACCAAAACGCATGCGGATCACCCGCTCTTCACGAGGGCTTAGGGTCTGCAGTACGTCGCCAGTGATCTCGCGCAGGTTTGATGTAATAACCCGTTCGGCCGGACTCGTGCTGGATTTGTCTTCGATCAAGTCGCCCAGCTGTGAATCTCCGCTTTCGCCAATCGGTGTTTCCAGCGATACGGGCTGCTGCACGAGTTTCCGCGCTTTGCTCACCTTCTCGACGGACATACCCATCTTCTTGGCGATCTCTTCCGTGGTTGGTTCACGTCCGAGCTCGCGCACCAACTCCCGCGACGTATTTCGCAGTTTGTTGATTACCTCAATCATATGCACCGGGATACGGATAGTTCGGGCCTGGTCCGCAATTGCGCGGGTGATAGCCTGACGAATCCACCAGGTGGCATAGGTTGAGAACTTGTAACCGCGTCTCCATTCAAACTTGTCGACGCCTTTCATGAGACCGAGGTTGCCCTCTTGAATCAGGTCGAGAAACTGGAGGCCACGGTTTTGATACTTCTTGGCAATGGAAACCACCAACCGCAGGTTGGCTTCGGTTAGCTCGTGCTTCGCCTGAGCAGCCTGAGCTTCGCCGGTGACGATCATCTGATGAGACCGTTTGATTTCCAGCGGCGAAACATGATGTTCGGCTTCGATGTCTTTCAAACGGCGTTTGGCAACGGAAATCTGACGCTTCCACTCTTTCGCGTCCTCGGCCTTGATGCGTTTCTTGGTAAGCTTTGCGTTGTTGGCTTCGATCTCGCGTTCGAGGGTGCGGGTTTCCCGATGAAGGGTGGCGATGGCGCCGATTAAACGCTGTCGGACTGCTTCTTTGAGGTGGAGTTGCCCAATCTCCTGGACTATCTCCAAGCGGGTGCGCGCAACCTTGCGACGTAACCGAACCAGCTTTCTGGATCCCTTTGCGCGAGTCAGCTTCATCTCGGCATTCATGGCTTCCAGTTCTTTAAGACCGCGCTTGTACAGCTTACGAATGTTGCCGATCCCCTCAATCGTCCACTGGAGATACTCTTCAGTCTTGTCCTCGTGTTCTTCCGTCTCCATCTGATCCGAGAAGGTCACGACGTCGCGAATGCCGATCGTACCGGCTTCCAACTCCGCGCCAATCTTCAACAACTCAGCCACTGCCATTGGGGAACGCGTGATTCCCTTCTGGGCCCGCTTTTGTCCCCATTCAATTCGCTTGGCAATTGAAACCTCCTGTTCGCGCTTGAGAAGAGGCACCACGCCCATTTCTCGCATGTACACGCGTACAGGATCCGACGTCTTGTCCAGTTCGCCGGCTGAGAGATCCAATTCCATCTCTTCAGGAGCACCCTCTTCATCTTCGGGCCTTGAAGCCGAAGAAGAAGCGTCGCCAATCGCGGGCTCATCTGATTCAGTTCCGGAAATCCCTGCCGTCGCAAGTTTTTCTAAAACCTCGTCGATGTCCTCGATCGAAACTGCATCTTCAAGGAGTTCCTCATG
The DNA here is from genome assembly GCA_035543975.1 of Pyrinomonadaceae bacterium. Taxonomy (GTDB): domain Bacteria; phylum Acidobacteriota; class Blastocatellia; order Pyrinomonadales; family Pyrinomonadaceae; genus PSRF01. Next base: position 1,041 of record DATKIS010000796.1, on the reverse strand, counting down.
AGCACCTGAAAAATTCGGCTTAACCGAATCCATCGGCTCAACCCCATCTTGATCTTTCTGAAGCCTACTCAATTCAAGCCCATCCTTTCATGCGAGATTCGTTCAACTTGTAGAGGTTGTCTCGCAGCGCCAACTCCTACCAACTTTCGGAGGACGTATCCTCTCGTAGTTATTACGAAGGGACTCGTCCGCTAGTTTCTCGCTACTAATACCTGTTCTTTAGAGCCATTCTTTCTCTTGACGGTGGTTGCAGCCAGACCTTTCACCGTTGCCTTGTTCACGCACGGCTTCAACCGCGACACCACGTCTTTTATAGTTATGTTTGCCAGCACCCGCTCAACCGCTGAATCCACCTCGTCCAGGACGTCATTCAGCACCGTCCCAATGTTGACTCCGACCGGGCAATGGCGGTTGGGCGGATGACGGTGCAACGAAAAAACCCCGCGGCGTTCAACCGCAAGGTAAATGTCGAGCAAGGTGATTTGGTGGGGTGGGCGCGCCAGCTTTGAGCCGCCCATGGCGCCCGTCTGTGAAACGACGAGTTTCGACTCAGCCAGTTCACATAACATTCGCCGGATGACGACCGGATTTGTGTTAACACTTTCAGCGACCTGCTCTGATTTGAGGGGCTCTTCGTCCGCCCACGCCATCAGCGTTAGCACGTGTACCGCTACTGCAAACCTGCTACTGGTCGACATAATTAATCAAAAGCCAAGTACTGGTAATCGTCTGTAACCAATATAGTTACAGTTGTTGATTTTGTCAACCCCGAAAGCGGCCAATCATTTCCAGCCAAACCCGCGTGGGTTCCGGAAGAGAGGGTTTTCTGCTGGTCGACTTGGTTCAATCGAAAATTCCAGTTCACACGGTTCGCCCTTGAACCAAATTCGCACAGCCTTCAGGGAGTCAACAAACTCCCACCGAACCATTCTGATGCAGGCCAGGCGAAACTGGATGGCCGCCAAAGCTGTACATAAACCACGTTATCCTTAAAAACACAGGTTTTTCTGAGCGTTCGACTGGCTTTGATGGCTGCTCTTC
>DATKIS010000795.1:0-6114 GCA_035543975.1 Pyrinomonadaceae bacterium | reverse complement strand
ACCAGCGGGAGACTGGTGATTTCGGCGGACTGAATAGTGCGACCAATCTCGGGAGTGCTGGTGTTGATCGTGACTGGGGTCTCTGTGACGGTCACGGTCTCAGTCACTTGTCCAACCGTCAGTGGAATATCCACCCGCGCCGTATCATTAACACGTAGGACGATGCCGCTAAGGTAGGCCTTCTTGAATCCTGTCGTGGTGACTTCAAGTGCGTAGTTTCCTACCGGCAGAAATTCTAGCCGATAGCTCCCATCCTCGCCGGAGGTGACGGTGCGCGTGAGACCGGTGTCCACATTCCGCGCGGTGATTTGTGCGCCGGGAATAATCGAACCACTGGGGTCCGAAGTCGTACCAACAATAGTGGCAGTCGTGACTTGCGCGCCCGCTGTCAGGGGAATGGCCAGCAAAAGTACAAGGAGAGCAAACTGGATCTTATGTGAACCAAAGTTTCTTACGCTTAACATTTCAGCTACCTCCAATGAGAGATTCGAAAACTCGCAAGCAACGTGGCCACTAGTCGTGGCGATCCAGTTGCTTCGGTAAAGGTGTGTACCCCTTGCTCCTGTTTAGCCCAGTGTTCTTAGATTTTAAGCGACTCGCGGCGCAGCAAAACTTGGCGCTGCGATCAGGGCCGCTGCTCCCCGCAATCGGGTTGACTCCTGCGTGACGATTACGCGCAGTGGCGTGCGCGCAGCGTTCTCGGTCAATGCTCTTTCGGTCAGGGCCTGTCGGACCGTACCTTCAATCAGATCCCAAGCAGCGGTGATTTCACCGGCCACGTAAATCGAGTCAGGATTAACGACGTTTACAATTGTCCCCAATCCAAGGCCGAGAAAACGCGCCGTTGCCTGAATCGCAGCAGTTGCTTTGGCGTCGCCGGCCCGTGCGCGTGCAACCAGATCAAGAACGGTGAAAGCACTTTGTTCGGCATCGCGTAGGCTCTTTGGACTGAGTTTGGACAAATCCCACCCAAAATAACGTGAGAGGGTGGCCAAGTTGGAAATGTAGGCCTCCCAACAGCCGGAAGCGCCACACATGCATCGCGGCCCATCCAGATTGAGCGGCACGTGACCGAATTCCCCGGCAATGTGATCGTGGCCCCGTACCAACTCGCCATTGGCCACCATGCCCACACCCACACCGTCAGAAACATTAATGAAAACAAAACTATTCGGAGCCGTTGCTTCGCCCCGTTCCAGCCACAGTTGCGCTAGCGAGCAAGCTCGCCCTGAATTCTCGATTTGCACCGGCAGTCCCGTAGCGGCCGCCAGCATGTCCCTCAAACTAACTCCGCGCCAACCTAGTGCCGGGGCATTGAGAATCACGCCAGTTCGTTGGTCGACCATCCCCGGAACAACGACCCCAATGCCTTCACAAGTAGTCGTCACGCTGTGTGTTTTCAACATTCTGCGAATTCGCGCTGCCAGGTCCTTCGTGAATTCCGCGACATCAAAGAGGGTATCGTGAGCCTCGAGAGCAAGTCGTCGCCCGGAAAAATCACAGAGCATTATGTTGGTTTTACTGAAACGAACATCGATCGCAATGGCTAACCGATCTCGAGTTCTAATGTGCAGGAAGGTGGGTTTGCGGCCCCGGGCGGTCTCACCGGTAGCGCCTTCATAGATCACGCCTTGGGCGATTAACTCCTGCACCAGGGTGCTGACCACTCCCCTGGTAATATTCAGGTGGCGGGCCAAGTCCGCACGAGAAATGGGTTGATGCTCTCGGATCACATTCAGAGCAATGCGCCGATTAATGTCGCGCGATGTGGTGCGGGTTGCAACCCGGAAGTCCCTGGTGTTTATTTTGCGCATCGATTGGAATAACCGATATTGTTCGAAGTGGGAACATATTCCTCGAGCGGATATCTGTCAAGTCCTTTTATTGAATTATTTTCAACCTCACCCACTCAGTCAGGCTTCACGCTGTGATGTGCAAGGAAAATCGGTTACCAGCGGAGATGCGATGAGGGCCTTCATCGTAGAGTTGAGCAATTGCACTCGGACACTCGATCGCAACGTGGACTTTCGGCGGTTGTTTGGTATCTCCACCGCAAGACAAATATAGAACCGGGAGCGGTAGCGACGGGGTCTGGTTTCATCTCCACTCCACGAGTGGTAGCAACCCACCCGGTCGCTGGTGCTCCCGGTTCTGTATTCGTCGTCCCACGCCGCAGGACTCTTGGTCGCGTTGGTGCCCTCTATTGCAAACCGTAGAATTTCCAGTTTGAAGTGTAGTCACTGGTGAGCTTTTGTTTCGTCAGAATCGCACGCACCATCTCGATTGGGATGCTGTTCTCCTGAAGTATTGCGTCGTGGAAGGCACGGTTAGTCATCTTCTTACTGTCCACCAGCTCTTTGTGCAGTGAATAGATCTGCAGCCCGCCGAGCAGATAAGCGACTTGATAGAGTGGTGCGTAACTCCCATTGAATGACCGGCGCACTTCGGCGGTAGCGTTATCCGGCTCGTGGCCCACGCGCTGCACCAGGAAGTCGATGCACTGCTTCGGCGTCATTTGTCCCAAGTGAAAACCCAGCGAGAAGATGATGCGAGCGCAACGGTGCATGCGCCAGAAAAGCATGCCAATGCGATTCTCCGGCGTTTTCGGAAATCCCAGGTCCCAGAGCAATAGTTCCCAGTAGAGCGCCCAGCCTTCACCCCAGAAGGGCGTGCGAAACGGGCTGCGGTATGGTTTGTAGCGTGAGTTCATAAAGCCCTGCAGGTGGTGACCGGGAATCAACTCGTGATGAACCGTGGCGCGGGCAAAGTGAATGTTATTGCCGCGCATACTCATCATCTTCTGCTCGTGGCTCATGGTGTTCGTCGGGTATGACACCAGGATGGTTTCACCACCGAGGAAGAAGGGGCTCACCAGTTGACGTTCCGGCGTCATCATCTGCATGCGCCAGGTCTCGCGGGCCAGCGGGGGAATCGTCACCAGATCACGCTGGTCCAGGAAGTTGATCGCCTCGACCGCCAGGTTGCGGATTAGCTCCGGCTGCTTTCCCGGATCCACATAAAGACCCTTCACATGCTCGAGGGCTTTGCGCCAGTCGTCGCCATAGCCGAGATCTCGCGAGGCCTTTTTCATTTCAGTCTCGCACCAGGTTAGCTCCTTGTTGGCAATGACGATCAATTCTTCCGGGGTGTAAGGAATCATCTCCGAGGCCAGCTCCACCATTAGTGCGTCATGGCCAATTGGATCGCCGACAATATCGCTCGAGTCACCGGGTCTCGCGTTAGCGCTGCGGCCGGCTTGCGGTCCGCGCGGTCCGCGGTCGCCCTCTGGACCGGCGCCACCGCGCCCATCAGTAGCATCGCCAAAGCGGACGCCCGCAACCTTTTCGCTCATGAACGTCGCATACGCTTGGAGAGCCTGATCTGCCGACTTGTATGGTTCGCTCACCCACCAGCTGAAGATGGGGTCATAGCCGTTGTAGTAGTCGAACCAGGCCCTCAGCGTGTTTCGCAGGCTGGCGATTGTCGCAACCGTACGATTCGCCACATGCTTCTTCACCTTGATCGGCTCAGCTTGTTTCGACTTCGCTTCGCCGTCAGGATTGGGTTTGCTGTCGGCGCCTTCCTCACTCCGGCTACCCGGTCCGGCGCCGAGCGTGCGTCGCATCGAATCCACCTGCTTAATCATGGCGGTCAGCTGAGCGGCTGCTTTTGGTGCATCCACCGAGTCCATGCGCCGCCGAGTGTCGTCTAGTTCAAAGACGGTCTTGGCAAACGGGATTAGCGGCTCACTCTCCGTCCACTGCTTCGCCTGTTCGTCCAACTGCCGCAGTTCATGGTTGAGATGATTCTTGAACAGCAGGTAATCGACGCGGCCATCCGGCGTCAAAGATTGAAAGTTGACTTTGGCAAGATTGTCACGCCACTGCGCGAAAAACTCTTGGAAGCGAATGCGTCGGGCAGGGGAGAGCGCGTCAGAATAAGTGCGGTTGAGATTTCCGCGATCGGCATTGTAACTTTCGATCAGATGGCGGACTTCGTTTGCTGGCGTGTCAGCCGCAGCTGACGTGTTGCTTATGGCCCGGGTTCTAACCGGCAAGGCTACTAATGAACTATTAACCAACGCCACCAGGACCGCCAACCCACTGATGAATTGAATTCGTTTCCGCACTATAGAACCTCCTCGGCCGATGTGATGATGATGGCTACCTGCTTTTGCTTGAATTAGACGCCGTTGGACCAGAGAGACTGCCAGAACATATCACGACGGGGGTGTCGCAGAAAAAGCCATCCACGAAATAACACCAACGAACACGAAATATCTTCGTCTTTCTCCGTGGATCGTTCACCATTTACTTAATCACTCACCATTAAGCTAAACTGCTCGGCGTACCAACCTAACAATATCCCGAAGCTGTAACGGAGGAATTCGTTAACGTGCGTCTCTTACAACTGCTCGCGCTGATATCTGTGCTGATTTATCTTCCCGTTTTCAGATCCTCCACAAATTTGGCCGTCACTAACACCTCGGCGAAAACATCTCAAACAGCAGCTCAATCACCATCGCCCTCGCCATCCCCAACGCCGGTTCCCTTGCCGCCGCCGACGATTAATATTGAGGACTACCGTGCGGCATCTGCACGAATAATCGGAGCAGCGCTGACTAGTAATAAAGCGTACGCCAGGCTTGCTTACCTGACCGACCACATCGGCCACCGCCTCAGTGGCTCGGAAGGGCTCGAACGCGCCATCGAATGGGCCCTCGCCGAAATGAAGAAGGACCGGCTGGACAACGTGCGCGGGGAAAAAGTGATGGTGCCTCATTGGGTGCGCGGCGCGGAGAGTCTGGAGATGGTTGCACCCGTCAAAAGAAAACTCACGATGCTGGGACTGGGCAACAGCGTCGCTACCCCCGCTGAAGGCATTTCCGCCGAGGCTGTCGTGGTGCGCAACTTCGAGGAGCTGGAGAACCTGGGCGAGCGAGTCCGCGGAAAGATCGTTGTCTACAACGTTCCCTTTACGACCTACGGAGCAACAGTGCGTTATCGCTCGGCCGGCGCCTCGCGCGCGGCCCGCTATGGGGCTGTGGCTGCCATCGTTCGATCGGTAACTCCGGTTAGTCTACAGACTCCACATACCGGAGCGATGATTTATGACGAGGCCCAACCAAAGATTCCTGCGGCGGCCATCACCATCGAAGGCGCGGAGTTGTTACAGCGAATCCAGGACCGCGGAGAACGGCTAACGTTACAACTCAAGATGGAAGCCCGGTTTCGGGCGGACGCTGAATCTGCCAACACCATCGCTGAAATAAAGGGTTCATCGAAACCGGAAGAAGTGGTACTGATCAGCGGGCATTTTGATTCATGGGACGTGGGCCAGGGCGCACATGACGATGGCGGCGGCTGCATCATTGCCTGGGAAGCGGTAAGGCTGCTCAAGGAACTTGGACTGAAGCCACGGCGCACGATCAGGGTCGTGCTCTACACCAACGAAGAGAACGGGCTGCGCGGCGGGAACGCCTATCGAGATGCCCATCGGAACGAACTCTCAAAACACGTGCTGGCTATCGAGTCGGATTCCGGCGTCTATCGACCGGAGGGATTCGGCCTCGCCGCCACTGCCCCTCCTCAGGCGCGGGCCAACCTCATAGCAATCGTCAAACTCCTGGCAGCGATCGGTGCGGATCGCGTGGCCGAAAACGGTGGTGGCGCGGACATTGGGCCGATTATGCGCGAGGGTGTGGTGGGCGCGAGTCTGGATGTTGAGGGTTCCCACTACTTTGATATTCATCACACACCGGCCGATACACTCGACAAGATCGATCCCAAGGATCTCGCACTGTGTGTGGCTACGATGGCGGTGGTTGCATACACCGTCGCGGATGCTCCTCAATCGTTTAGTGGGCCCGCCAGCTCCGGTGAAGTGAAAAAGTAGGCTGCTGGTTTTGGATTGGAGAAGCTGTCTTCCTAAAAAGTTGGAGCGCCGTCAGTGGCAGGATCAGCACCAGCGGAGTTACCAACACAAAGACCGCATGCTCCCAGAAACCCCCTGTGACAGGCCCGGTCCGATAGGCGCCGTTTGCCAGCGGAATTCCTAACGTGGTTCCGTAATAGATAAGCAACGGGAAAACAGATTGCCGAAGCAGCGCCGCAG
>DATKIS010000794.1:0-3243 GCA_035543975.1 Pyrinomonadaceae bacterium | reverse complement strand
ATAAGTAGATCTCATCCGCTTTGGAGCGATTCACAGCGGTGGATAACGCCGCCGTTACATATTGATCATGACTCTCGTATTGATCATCCGGTGGCTTATAACAACCAAGCACTTCTTCTAGAATCATGTCAGCAAACGCTTTGGCATCGTCTTTGGAGTAGGCAATGCCGAGACCCTGTTTGAAATAAGAGTCAGGTCCACTGGCCGAAAGATAAGTCGCAAGTTTATCCAGGCGGAACGAAGTTGTGCCCATGATAATTGCCTGGGCGGGTGCCACTTGCCCGATGAATTTGGCGGTAAGACCGAGCTCTCCGGGCATATCCGGTACGCCGGCGCTGCCTTCGGCCTTAAATGCAGCGACGGATTCGTTCATTGCTCTTCGCATCCCGCGAAACCCTTCGCCGAACAACCGCGAATCGGTGAAATAGGAAAGGGTTTGCGCCGCACCATTTTGCGCCGGCATGGAGGAGATGGTCGATCGCGAGACGTAGAAACCGATCGGCGCTGCCGTTCCGTGCACGAGGCGATAGATAGCCCCGAGCTTGGAGCCGTGGTTAGCCTCATATCGCAGCAGCCCCAGCATACTGCCGCCGTCAAGTCGGTGTGATGGAGGCACTGTATAACCGCGGCGTGAGTAAACGACGTTTAGTGAATGGGGGCCTCGGCGGCCAGCCCTCTTTACTTCCAGTTCCAGGTCGCTGCCGGGGAGCTTGATAACCACCACTACGGTAGTTATCGGATACTCGACAAGTGAATTCATTTGAGAAGAGGTTTCATCCGAAACCCAATAGACATCACCCGTCTCAATCAGCCGTCGTAGGATCGCAGCTTCAAAATCCGGCAGCAGGTCCAACTCACATTTCAGTTCTGCCTTAACATGGCGCGACTCGGAGCGATCAATGTCTCGCACGCCCTCGGTGACCCGGACTTGTCGCAGAATCTCTTCCACTACTTCGCCGGGCCGAAACAAGTAACGAGCAAGAGACAACTTGCAATCAGATCGTGAGAGGGCGATGAACTCACGTAAGGCGCGCTCGGAAGTCCCTTTTCCATGAATCTGATCATGGATGCGATTCAATCTCTGTAGCTTCATCAATAGCTCGCAAACAAAGTCGTGCGGCGCAGTGGTGGTGAACCCTTCACGTAACACCGAGCTAACCATCCTTTGGTCGGAGCCTGATGATTCCTTAAGCTTGAGCTGAGTCAGGATAAAATCGAAAGCATCTGAATTCTCCGGTTTGATCTTCAGTATTTGATGCTCGAGCATCAAGGTGGCCAGTCGCCTGACTTCCCAAAGGGCACCGGTTTGTCCCCGGGCTATCGAGAGGAGCTTAAGACAGAAGTCTTTTCTGTAAGTTTGCCGCCGGAGAAACTCATCGAGTAATTCGCACGCTTGATTAGCGTCAACAAAGTCTGCGGTGACAAGGTTGACTAAGCGGTCCCGACTTGAAACGCGCGAGGTCCTGCGAGGGTTTCTCATCTTTCACACTTCGAGCTTCTCAGAAGATTCAGAACAGGCAGATAGAAGGTGTAGATGGGCAGGCGCTGGAACGCAGTTACAATCCGTTGGCGCGGCACAGAGCTATTCTCCGTCGATTCCTAGCCACTGTCCGTTAGTATGTCGCGCCCTGCGCCTGCTTATAGAGCTGGAGTTGGTACTTATTTCTTGCCTTTGCCACCCTTGGGTTTCCCGGTCTCCTTAGTGGGGACAGGATACTTCTTACCGCCGCCGCCCTTTTTCTTTTTGTCATCCTTCTTCTTCTTTTTCTTCCCGCCCCCAGAGGAGCCGATGGCGATAACCAGCGAGTTAAGCAACTGTTCCGCTACATAACGGGTTAAGGCGATTTGGATAACATCCTGTCCCCCGTAATAGTAAGCGCCCTTACCGTTCTTTCCTTTTCCTTTGCCGTCCTTGTCACCGCCGCCTTTTGGTCCGGGACCTTTGCCGCCCGTGCCCTTGCCACCTTTAGGTCCGGGCCCCTTGCCGCCAGTGCCTGTGCCGCCCTTAGGGCCGGGACCCTTGCCGCCTCCGCCACCTTTCGTGCCACCGGGGTTTTTTCCTGTTGCCATAATGTTTCTCCTTAAAGAGTTAAAAACAATTTTCTCTTTGTGCTCAACTCTACATCATGCCTTCTCCGTGATAGTGAAAGAAGACTGCAAAGCGTGAGTACGCAATGTGTCCCAAGCGTAAACCCTAATACCAGCTTAATCTTGAGGCGTCGTTGTGTTTCCCTATGGTTTGTCTTTACTTGGGTCAGAAATTGGCTTTCTGATTAACATGTCAAGGTCGCTTTGCTTTGGAACCACGTATGATGCGTCCGAAGACGGAGGTATCACTGGGCACCGTGCATTGGGCGCCATCGACGTGTTCGGATTGCCTACTCTGAAGATGCCCCAGGCTCCAAGCTGAGCTTGACCGGGGAGGAAGACGGTATACAAATAGTCGCCCGGTTGTTTTGCTTCGCCGCCGGCCTTGTCAATCGTCAGATCAAAATGATCAGTTGACCCGTGATTGTCGCGAGATCCTAGCCACTGCGAGAGACGGTTTTTCCCAATTTCCTTTGAATGGTTCGTATAAGGGTTTCGCTGCCAGACATGTCCGTGGACACTAAAGACCTGAGAGGTACCCAGGCCGAATGGATGCGTCATACGAAAGCGCACCGGGTCACCCGGATTAGCGGTGAAAATTGGCGTCACTGGTTCGCTGTTGACTAACTGGTTAGACAACATGCAGGAAAAATCTCTCGTCGCGTTGAACGCAAAACGAAGTGATCTAGGTTCGGTCCGGTAGTTCACCGAACTGGTATTCGCCGGATTGACTGCTATCACCGGCCTGGTTCCGTCTGGGCTCTTAGCTCCGTAAGACAACGATGGTGAGATCTTGATGTCATCGCTGGTCATCAGCACAAACTCGCGGAAGAAACTACCGTCGGCTAACTTGACGGTTGCCGACGCCCGTGACGTTGGCGGGGGAACAGATGGCGACGGATCGCAACTACCAGGGTTCGTGGCCTCGCCACACTGCCAGGTTGACCCCGCCGGTTCGATGACCATGGCCCCAAACAATCCATTGTAGTGTTGAAACATCGGGTCGGAAGGAAACAGGTTGAGCGAGCCAAACTCGACGGGCGTGTGCTTGAGCATGCCGCTCGGGTCGCGCTCAACCTTCCCGGCGAACCATCGATAGGTTACGGTCTCCCCGGGTTTCGCTACCTGGTTAACCTGGCCCTTTGAGTTGTAGCC
>DATKIS010000793.1:0-8049 GCA_035543975.1 Pyrinomonadaceae bacterium | reverse complement strand
TAGCAAAGCAGAAGAAATTTTCCATATATCATTTGACAGTTCTCATTGTTCAATTGCAGACCACGTGCTTCGTGAATGAACCTTGAGACATTCCTGTCCAACAATCGCCTCTTGCAATTCTAGATATTTGCGACGGCTCTTTTGGCTTGGCGATGGCAAATGAGAACTGTCAAATGATATATGGAAAATGCTCTCTCCTACCGACCGTAGCTAATCATATTCGCAAACATCCGATACGCGCCCGGCACCCCCGCCCGCAGCTGCCGATACCAAACCATGCTGGTGTAAATGTAATTGCCCTTGCCATACTTCGCCGCCAGCAATCCACCGGTCAGCGGTTTCTCGCCAGGATCGTGAGTTGAAAATAGCGTGCTGTAGCGGGGATCCCATTCCTTTGGATAGTAGAGTCCGCGTTCCTGAATCCAATTCTGAAAATCCCCTTGTCCGATCTTGTTTGGATAGTTCAGCAGCTTGTGTCGAGCTGAGGTAAACGCGATTGGCGCTGTCTCGTAAGTTACGCGCTCGCCACCCAGGACAATCGGGTAGGGCGCGAGTTGGGGCCGGTTCTTCTTTGGGTCGGGATTCCACTCGTTGTCTTTGTGGTAGAAGACAATCAACGTCCCGCCCTCATTAGCAAAATCCAACAGCCGAGAATTCGCGGCAATCAAATCCGGATGAGCTTCATACCCCCGATTGTCGATAATGACTACGTTGTAGATCGAGAGATCCCCGGTTTGGACATCGCTTACGGCGAGGGCTTTTGCCTCGACTCCCAGCGCGGCCAGTGAACGTTGCAACGTGTCATCAAAGCTCGGCACATAGCCAACTCGAAGGTCTGGGGCGACGCCGGCATCACTGTAAACTAACGGTACCGACCGTTCCGTGATCGATTTCTCCGAGTCAACCTGTCGGATCGACATTGTTACTGAGGTGGAGTTTCGCAAGGCAGCTCGCGTCGGCTTACGCCGCGGAACGGTGTCGTCCCGGACCATTTCATCGCGAGACTCGTTAGGCGCCAAAACCAGCTGGCGAGTGAAAGCATACCCGGTCCGCTTCCGATTAATTTCTGCGACCTTGATCACTCCGCGAAATGGGGTTCCGAGATGGTTGGTCAGCTTTACCGCAAAGACCTTACAGTTTCCCGGTGTTTCCAGTGTTCTCACACACGGTGAGGGCGCGATGCGTTCTATTTCGACTGCTGGAGCAATATCTGGGTTAGTCTGAGCATTGACCACGAATCGGCCACCCTCAATTTCGAGTTCCGCCTGCGCAGCCGACAAAAACCCCATGAGTGTCCCGTCAGAAAGATGGTCCTCTTTCGGAACCGTGACAGCTGCCGTGAGCGGTATCGTCTTTTCTACCGCGGCGGTGGTCTCCGAGTCGGGCAGCAATTGTTCGGCAGTGTTAAGCCTGCTTTCTTCTCCCCAGCTATTGATTGAGAGTTTATTGATTTTCACCGGCCTTTCGCCCGCGTTTGCCAGGTTTGCGGTGAACGTGGTTTTGACGCCAGGCACCAACACAGAATCACTAGCGCTGATGGTCAGGGAAACGCCGGCGGCCAAAGCGATTGCCTTAGCGCGTCGGGCTTCGAATAGGCGCACGCGATATGAATCTTCGCCTTCCGGCACCGACGAAAAGCTCGGCACATGTTGTTTCAGCAAAGCATCGAGCACGTCCCCCGGTCGATCCATAAGTTCGGTGAGGGCCTTGCCATCGATTTTTGCCAGAGTGATTCTCTGGGTGAGCGACTCAGGCAGCGTCAGCCCGCCCAGGAAAGACGGTGCGCCGTCCTCGGCCGTGGCGCGGGCCCGCGCGCCGGCAGCTTCGCGGACCAGTTGATATCGAATCAAAGGAAGCTTTCCGGCCTCGGCTCGGCGAGATCTCAACAGATCTTCCATTGACTTGGGCCAGGGCCCCTGCGTCGCGTGTTGTTGCAGGGCCTGGAGGGCTTGCGCGGCAAACGCAGTTCCCCGTACCGGATCAACTTCATTAGGGTCTATCGCGACCACTCTTTCGGGACCAGGCTCAGTTTTCTGATCGTTGCTGGAGCTGCTGAAAAGACGTACAAACAGCCTTTGCGGCTGCCACGGTCTCAATTGAGTAAGCTGCTCAGGAAATCGCTTCGGATCGGCGGCCGCATCGAACGCTTCGATGATCAACTGTCCCGTTGCCTGATGATGACCGTGACCACGAGCTGTGTCGTGGTTGGTGATAATGACATCGGGGCGAAGTTCACGAATCTTCAGGACCATGCGGCGTAACGATTCATCGTGACCCCAAACCTTAAAGGCTTCCTCAGCCGACTTTGAAAAGCCAAAATCCTTCATCCCGAGAAAGTATGGTTCAGATCCCTGGATGACGGACGCCTTTCTCGTTTCCTGGGCCCGAATCACGCCCAATTGTTCATACAGTTCCGGACCAACCGCATTTTGTCCGCCTTCGCCGTAGGTGGAGAAAAGGCTAACCGTGTGTACGCCGTGCTTTCGGCGCAGCACCGTCAGCGTAGTTCCATCTTCATCGTCAGGATGCGCCGCCACGCACATCACCGTAAACGGATTTGTGAGATCGAGCAGGGCCTGATGAAGGTCGACACGGTTTACGGCTTGAGTTGCGGGAGTTGGGGAAGGCGAAGGCTCCTGAGCGTGTCCAACCCTTACGAGCGTGGACGCGGTTATTGCCAAAGCACAAAGCAAGGCAACGAGCCTTGAGTTGAATCCCACAGTATTCCTACGTTTCAATAAATTCACTTGCGGTTGTCCCTGGGTCTTTGATGCGGGGATGCTGGTTCGTTCGCCACCACTCATAGTTCAATCTCGTAGCCATCCGGATCCGCCACATAAGCAAATGGCATCCCGGGAGTAAATTCGCCGCGCTTCTTCAGGGTGCCGCCGGCCGCGACGACCTGAGCGATTGCGTCATCCAGCTCCGCCCTGTCGTCGAGCTGAAAACCGAAATGAAGGATGCCGCCGCTGGCGCCGGTGGGTTCGTCACCCGTCGACTGATGGAGGGCGATGAGGTCATTCGAGCCCGGTGTGTTTATGAAGATCAGGCCGTCGCCCGCCCGGAACTTCTCCTGCATCCCAAACACTGTCGTGTAAAACTTAAGCGACCGCTGGATGTCTTTAACGACGAGATGAAGGTGCGTCAATCCGCAGGTTTTGATCATGACTTGCTACCTTGATTCAATTTTTCGAGTCGCGCTGCGACGATCATGATTGCGGCAATGATGCCGATCAGAACGACTCCGTACGCTGCCGCCGTGCCTAAGTTAAAGTCGCGCAATTCTGAGGCAATCGCGATTGAAACCGACCGATTAGTCGGAACGAATACTAATACCGACGCCACATATTCTCCCAGGGCGATCACAAACGCCAGCAAGCTGCCGGCGAGGGCGCCCGGCCAGACCAGCGGAAGGGTCACGCGCGTGAACCTTTGCCACCAGCGTGCTCCCAAACTGCTGGCGGCTTCTTCGAGCGCTGAATCGATCTGTTCCATGCTGGCTTGCACAGCCCGCACTACCAACGGCATGAAGCGAAGGAAGTAAACTACCGGCAGGATCCAGAACGTTCCTACCAGAATGAACGAACCTAACAGTGGTGAGGGACGGCCGTAGGCTTCGGCCAGAGAAACGGCCACCACAGTTCCAGGCAATGCCCACGGCACGAGAATCAACCAGGAAAGCAGGCGTTTCCAGTGGCGGCCTCCCTTTCTCGCAATCAAGGCAGCTACGCAAAAGCTCCATAGCAGTGCAGCAAACGCGGCGATAGCCGACATCGACAAGCTGTTAAGAAAGACTTCACTGGCCCTGGAGTCGGAAAATATCTTGCCGAAGTTTTGCAAGGTGTAGGCCGCAGGCAGAGTTTGCGTGGTCCAGCTCCCCTCGCGCGCCAGACTCACCAGAATCAACGTGGCGACCGGCATCACGAGTAAGAGCGAGAAAACCACACCGCAGGCGATGGCTATCACGCGGGCCTTGCCACTCCGGATAGCCGTGCGCTTCTTCGTCGAACCCTTCATAGCGGCGGCGGCGAACTTGCGCGTGCCCTCGTATCGCTGAAAGAAGATTAGCGCACCCAGAGAAATTATCGCCAGGATGACCGTTTCGGTGAGTGCCAGGGTGGTATCCCCGCGCTGGCGGGCCGTGTAAATCTCGAGGGTAAGCACCCGCACATCGCCGCCAAAGAGCAGCGGGGCGCTAAAGGATGCCATCGAGGTCATGAAGGTCAGCAATGCGGCGGCGATCAAGGATGGCGTCAGTTGAGGCAGGATTACCCGGGTCAGTACGCGGATCGGACTCCCGCCCAGACTTTTTCCGGCTTCAGCCAGCGCTGCGTCAATACGGCTGAGTCCGGCGCCGGTCAGGATGTAGAAGAACGGATACATGGTGTAGGTGTGAAAGAGCAGCAACGCTGTCCAACCGCGCAGCGACCACGGCGGTTGTTCGAGACGGAGGACAGACTGAACCACACGCGAGAGGATGCCTGATTCACCGCAGAGAAAAATGAAAGCAACCGTCCCGACCAGGGGCGGCAAAACCAGAGGCAAGGCGGCGAAGGTCGCAAAGACGCGCTGGGCTGGGAATGTGAACCGCTCGAAGAGAAACGCCAGCGGGACGCCCACCAGCGCGCAAAACAGGACTGTTAGGACGGAGATACCAACACTCGCGAAGATTGATTCCAGAACAATACTTTGCGAGAGCACGTCGCGGTAGTTTGCGAGTGACCAGCGGCCGTCACGCTCCAGCGAAGCAACCACCACATGAAGGTTTGGGTAGATGACACCGTAAAGGAGAACTACTGCAACGATCAGCCAGAGGATGAGGCGTGGGGAGAGGGAGAACCGCCGAGCCGTTGGCGAGAATGTTTCAGGAGGCAAAGGTAAATTCACCACAGAAAGAGCGCGGTCAAGGCCCGCAACCAAAAGACGGTTTGCATACGTCGAACACTAACATCACGCGGAGGGCTCTCATTTACACCGTGGCTTCAGCCCGGTGTCCTGCGCCCTTATATGATCGCCGAACCGTTTCAACGGTTTTCCTGGCCACAGATCAACATGAAACCGTTAGAAACGGTTTAAGGATCGTTTTCTCTGGACCTCGATCACCGGGCTAAAAGCCACGGTGTGAATGAAAGCGCTCCGCGTAGTGTAAGGCTACGGACCGGCCTGGACTCAGGTTCCTTCGCTCAAGAGCGAAATTCGCTGTGGAGGTAACACTGCCGTACAACGCTCACCGACAACCAGGCCGTCCGTTGCCAGTGTCAGTGCCTCAATCATCAGTCCATTCGCATCGAGCTTGATGCTCGAAGTTGCCCCCGCAAAGTTAACTTCGGCAACGGTCGCCGCCAGAGCGTTCTGTTGCTGATCGCCGGCGTTTGTTATCAAAACGTGTTCGGGCCGGATGGCGAGAAGGCAGGGTTGGTTAAGCGGAACCAGGTCCTTGTCGCCTACCGCCAGTTGAATCAAATGACCGCCTGCGAGGGTTTTGAATTCTCCCCCTTGGTCCTTACTTTTGCTTAGACGCATCACCCTGATCAAATTGTTTCGTCCTAAAAACCGCGCCACCGAAAGCTGCTCCGGATGCTCATACAAATCTCGCGGGCGCCCCGTTTGCAGGATGCGGCCGCCGCCCATCACGCTGATCCGATCGCACAACGCGAAGGCTTCCTCCTGATCGTGGGTAACGTAAACTGCGGTGAGTCCGAGCCGTCCGACTAGTTCCCGCAACTCACTGCGAGTCGCTTCCCGCAGGGTGACGTCAAGATTGGAGAGCGGTTCATCAAAGAGTAGTAAGGCCGGCTCAATTGCAATCGCGCGCGCAATTGCCACGCGTTGCTGCTGGCCGCCCGAAAGTTCGTCGACCCTGCGTTTCTCGTAACCCGGGAGTTGAACCAACTCCAGAGAACTCTTCACGCGATCATGGATTTCTGCCTTTGGCCGACGGCGCGCGCGCAGGCCAAACGCAACGTTTTCCGCAACGTTGAGGTGTGGGAAGAGGGCGTAGTTTTGAAAGACCATCCCAAAGCCGCGATGCTCGGCCGGGAGATTGGTAATATCGTTTCCGTCAAACTCGATGACGCCGGCATCCGGTTTCTCCAGTCCGGCAATCATCCGCAGCGTAGTCGTTTTCCCGCATCCCGATGGGCCCAGCAAACCGAAAAACTCGCCACGCTCCACGTCCAGAGAAACGTCGGAAACGGCGATCGTCTTATCGAAGCGCTTGGAAAGGTTTTTGAGCGAAAGAAGTGGCATTTCGGGTTACAGTTTTTGGTGTTTCTGTTCCACTCATTCTCAATTTGCTATGTCGCTGACGTTGTAAGGCTCAACAACTTTCAGCCACCCCACCAGCCGCGAAGCGGCGGTATTCAGTAGTCCCGTGCGTAAGCGCGGGGAAAAAATAAGTAGCGAACTTGAGCTCCGAAGGTGCGACACATGGCGATTAACCAAGCCAGGTGCCGGCCCCTTGGGCTTTAAACAATTTTACGGCGTTATGCCCACGCCCTCACGGACGTGGCTATTAACGTTCGGCCCTTCGGGCCTTGGTAATCATTTCTTGCTGCGCCCGCGTATCTCCGTATCCCAGTAGCGTAACCATTCGCTGCCCTGTTTGCGCAGCAGGTCCCAGTCGACTGGCATTTCGTTGACGCGTTCATTCATCCACGGCGGCAACTGCGCGCGATCAATGTCTGAGCGAATCGGGATCCGGTAATACTTTTTGGCGGCGAGCACCATGTTTTCGGGTGTAGTTACAAACTCGTAAAAGCGTTTTGCCTCGTCTTCATTTGGTGCACCGCGGACCACGGCGATGCCATCGGTAATGACCGGCACCCCGCTCGCGGGGAACACATAACCAATCGGGAATTGTTTTTGTTCTTTATAAATCCAAACGTCAGGCAGGTTCCAGAGACTGAGCAGGCCTTCGCGGCGCACCAGCTTCTGCATCAGAAGCGTGCCGTCGGCGGTGTACTCATGCACATTCGCATCGAGTCGCCGCAGCCACTCATAACCCTGCTCCGGTGAACCGGAGTCTTTATGAAAGCGCCAAATCATTGCGCCGAAGATGGCCCGCATTGAGTCCGAAGGATTCGGATTTCGGATGAGAATCTTATCGCGCCACTTCGGATCGAGCACATCGTCCCAATCCCTGGGCGCCTCTTCCGGCTTCACAGCGTCGCTGTTGTAAACAATCACTTCGGGCGTTTGATAGGTTCCAAACCAGCGGTCCTGGCTGTCCCGAGCAGAGTTGGAAACCTTATCGGCCCAGGTTGGCCGGTAGGCGGCCAGCAGGTTTTCTTCCGCGGCTGTTTGAAAAGTGGTGTGGGCCGCGCCCCACCATAAATCAGCCTGGGGACGATTGCGCTCGGCCCGTACCCGTTCGAGGATCTCCCTCGACCCCATGTCGAGAAACTGCACCTCAACCTCTTTATGCTCGGCCTGGTATCGGGCGATGAAGTCTTTGAGCAGATCCTGGCCGTGCGGTGTGTAGATTAGGAGTTTGCGGCCCGTGGGATTGCTGCTCCGATTACACGAGAAGAGAAGTGCGCTCAGGCAAAGCACGGTGATGAGCAATTTGAATGAGCGGAAAGTCATTCGGATTGATAATCAGGTTGTCCGACAAACTTCAGTTTGTCGTTTTGGAGTGCGGCGGCTCGACGCCGCTTTGGTCCCCCGCGGCTTGCCGCCGCTTCTGCGCCAGAGATCAAGTATCCGACCCACTAGACGAAGTTGTGTTCTCTGCATTTGCGTCGTCAAACCGCTGGATACCAAAGCGGCGTCAAGCCGCCGCAGTCCAAACGACAAACTAAAGTGTGCCGGCCATTCATCGTTTGAATCGCGTTCATGCTAACACACAAATATCGGTGCGCTGTATCGCGTCATCTGAGTAGCTTTGCCGATTGATCCAAAACGTTTAGACTAACGGCAAGCGACGATGAGCACGAAAATACCAAGACCGAAAAAAGGAATTGTTAAGCGCGGTGCCTGGGAGGTAACCAAGAAGCTGCTTAAGGCAATTCCGATCATTGGCCCAGTCTTCACCGTTGGGTTCGCGGG
>DATKIS010000792.1:0-3782 GCA_035543975.1 Pyrinomonadaceae bacterium | reverse complement strand
GCGTCTGGCCTCCACCACCGGGCTAAAGCCACGGTGTTAATGAGATCGCTCCGCGTATTTCAGGGGCGTGAACGCTAGCTCCAATCACTATTACAATTCCCGTTGCGGAATTTACTGGGCTTGCCGCATCTCTAAAACTTTTGTCAGAAAGACAAGAACTTACGGACTTGTTACACAGAGTTCCACGGAGACGGCACAGAGCTTCAATTTTCCAAAGCCCGCGATGGTACTGCTTCCGTGCAACCGGGAGGTCATACTTTAGTTGGAGAGGCGCATCCGCCAAAGGGTGCAGAGCCCTACCCAGCTGATGTGGTATCTTGAGCTTCCAAATCAGACAACCGTTATCGCCATTCTGACAGTCATTTCCTAAACGCTTCGAGCCTCCTTCTGAGATGAGACTTAGACTCCCGTCCAATCAGCAAAATGCTGCTGCGTTGTTGGTCGTAATTCTGCTACTGACTACAGCGTGCCAATCAGGAGGCCGGCTACCGGCGAAATTCTCAAAGGAGTACAACGAGGTGGTCCGGTCATTTTATATAGGCCTGGCCGCGCTGCAAGTTGGCGACGATGTACGAGCGAACGAGCAGCTGGCGCAGTTTACGAAATTAGTACCGGCCGAACCGGCCGGATGGGCCAACTGGGGACTGCTTGCCCTGCGCCAGCGGAATTTTGATCCCGCCGCCGAAAGGTTGGAACGGGCACGGTTTCTCGCTCCTGAGAACGATCAGATCTATTACCTTCTTGGTTTACTGGAGAGCAGCCGTGGGCGATCCGCGGAAGCGATCACAGCACTTCGAAAAGCCATCGAAATCGATCCCCGCAACCTCTTAGCTACATACAAACTTGCCGAAGAGATCGAACGCCAGGGAAGTGAGAACAGCGAATCCGAATACCAGCAACTTATTCAAAAGATGCTGGCAGTTGAACCAGACAATCTGGCCATCTTAGTCGAACTCGGGCGCATTGCCGCCAAACGTGGCGATGCCGACACGTTGCGTCAAGTTGTTGCCAAATTCTCAGCTCATACGGGGAGTTGGCCCGCGGAGGTTCAACAACAACTGAGCGCGGTACAGACCGCCGCTATGGGATCGGATCCGCGCCAGGCAGCAACGCGAATAACATTCCTCCGCAATGTGCTGGTTCGAGTGCTGCAGTATCGAATGGATCTGAGCCAGATCAAACCGCCGCCCGGCGAGGAGGCCGTACCCTTTACCAGCTTTCTTCGTCTTGAGTCGCCGACGTTTGGTCCGGCTCCAGCAGATGCGGAGCTTAGCTTTACAGCGGAAAGCGTGCCGGACGCTTCCCTTAAGAAAGCGCAATGGAGCTGGGTCGGAGCAATCTACCTCGGCATCGCCGGGCCTCCCACTGTGGTTGCAGCTAACGGCCATGAGGTGCGTATTGGCACTGGGACGACCTTAGCGTTTCCCGGCGGACCAGCAGCGTCGCCGCCTGGTCCTGACGACGTTTTGCCGATCGACTTCAGCTACGATTTCAAAACCGACCTCGTGCTTGCCGGCACGGGCGGTGTCCGTCTCATGCGGCAGGACAATCCGAATGCATTTACAGACGTTACCGCACAGGCAAAGCTTCCGGCCTCAGTGGTTGACGCCAAATACTCTGGCGCCTGGGCAGCCGACATTGAAGCGGACGGCGATCTCGATGTGGTGCTGGGGTCGGCAGAGGGCGTTGCACCTACCGTGCTCAGGAATAATGGCGACAATACCTTCCTTGGGATTCACCCCTTCAATGGAGTCCCCGGGCTGCAGGGATTTGCCTGGGCGGACCTCGATGCGGATGGCGATCCTGATGCAGCGCTAATCGACGGCGGCGGGAAACTTCATGTCTTTAGTAATGAACGCCAGGGCCAATTCCGCGAGCGTTCACTTCCGCCGAACCTGCCGCGGGTGCGGACAATAGGCATTGCCGACATCAATAGCGACGGCGTGCTGGACCTGGTGACGGTGCAAGCCGACGGAACCATTACTCGACTCTCCGACAAGAACGAAGGCCAGGAGTGGGATGCGGCGACTATCGCGAACCTGAAGGATTCTCGATTGAACGTCGGCGAAGAGATCCGCCTGCGCCTCGTTGATCTGGATAATAACGGCGGACTCGATCTGTTGTTGGCTTCAATGTCTGAGCCGATGAAAACGGTTGGCGGTTTGATTTGGCTGAGCGATGAAAAGGCAACTTTCAAACCATTGGAGCAGTCAGCTGGACTGGGTAAGGTTTTTGATGCTGCTGATCTGAATGGCGACGGCCGGGTCGATCTCATCGGGCTTGCCGGCAACAAAAACGAAGTCATGCAGGCCGTGAATCACGGCAAGAAGAATTATCACTGGCAAGTTGTGCGGCCACACGCCAGCCAGGCCAGCGGCGATCAGCGTATTAATCCCTTCGGCGTGGGCGGTGAAATGGAAGTTCGTGCCGGTCTCATGCTGCAGAAACAACCAATCACGGGACCGCTGCTTCATTTTGGCCTTGGCGAACAGACGAGCGCCGATGTCATCCGCGTGGTTTGGCCCAACGGTACGGTGCGCGCAGAGTTTGACGTCAAAGGTGACCAGGAAGTGGTGACGGAGCAGCGCCTGAAAGCGTCTTGTCCGTTCCTCTTCGCTTACAACGGGAAGCGCATGGAGTTTTTGAAGGATGCGGCTCCCTGGGGATCGGCGATTGGCTTGCGCATCAATACGCTGGGCTCGGCGAAGATAGCGGCTACCGGAGAATGGTACAAGATTGGACGGGATCAGCTCGTGCCTCATGACGGTTATTACGACGTGCGCATTACGGCCGAGCTTTGGGAAGTCTACTATTACGATTACGTCGCACTGATGCCGGTCGATCATCCCGAAGGTACGGAAATCTTTGTAGACGAGCGGTTCGTTATTCCGCCCGCCAAACTCGGTTTCACCACCGTGGCAACCCCACGTCCGATCGCGCGGGCCACTGACGACAATGGTCAGGATGTGACGCATTTCGTAAATACACTCGATGGGAAGGCGCTCAATACCTTCGGACGCGGACAGTATCAGGGTCTGACGCGCGATCATTATGTCGAGGTTGAGTTGGGCGACGACGCGCCGCAGACCGGCCCGCTTTATCTGATAGCTCATGGTTCGATCCACGACACCGAGTCGTCGCTTAACGTGGCGATTACTCAGGGCGAGCGCTGGAAGGCCCGCGGGTTGAGTCTGGAGGTGCCGGATGGGAAAGGCGGGTGGATTGTTGCGCAACCCAATCTGGGTTTTCCCGCCGGCCGCAAGAAAACAGTTCTCTTCAATCTGACGGATGTTTTTCGTCCCGGCACGCCGCGCCGAGTGCGGGTGCGTACGAACCTGGAGATTTATTGGGACCATCTGGAATGGGCGGTCGGCTTGCCCAACGCTCCGGTAAATACGGTCAAGCTCAGTCCCAGCGGAACAGACTTGCACTATCGAGGTTATTCGGTCATCCAAAGACCAGACCCTGGCGCTCCTGCTCCTGAAGTTCCGGACTACGACCAGCTATCAGCATCCAAGCAGAGTTGGCGTGATCTGATCGGCTACTACACCCGCTTCGGCGAGGTGAGTGAGCTTTTGCAGAACATCGACGATCGTTATGTGATCGTGGCCTCCGGTGATGAGATGTCACTTCGTTTCCCGGAGCAACCACCACCGCCTAAAGGCTGGGTGCGGGACTATGTCTTCATGGGCGACGGCTGGATCAAGGATGGAGACTACAACTCGGATTTTTCCAGGACGGTGCTGCCATTGCCGTATCACGCCAAGCAGGAATACAACACA
>DATKIS010000791.1:0-5726 GCA_035543975.1 Pyrinomonadaceae bacterium | reverse complement strand
CGCTTAACGGTGAAATAGCTTGTCTCTCACAGATTTGTTTTCCGGAAAGTGGAAAACGTGTTGCTGGTAAGCATGAGACCCACAATTCCTAAACACTCAAACAATCATGAGCTCGGTGCGCAGATCGCGAGATAGCTTTAGCGCCAACTCGGAACCGTTCCGCGTTCCGAACAGACGAGCTATTTGCACGTCTATGAAAAGCTAATTTCTTTTCCATATTTTCGGATGGAAACGCAGAAGGAGTTGAAGTGGAACCCTCAATACCACAACTTGAAAGATACGTTCGGGATGTCTATGCGAACTTGTACAAGCTCTATCGCCTGGGAGCATTTGAAGAGGAGCTGACTTGCTACCAAATCGAGTGGGCCATAGCGGACAACAGAATTCTTGTCTATCAGTTCGACCCTGTTCAACCAGACTCTCCTAACACTCAAGCGGCCATCTCTTTTAAGGAGGCAATTGAGAATGCCTACCAGGTGGTACTGTTCTTGGAAGAACATCTGAAGAGCTGGGTAGCGGAGCATTCAGTCGAGATCCTCACGATCAAGAATTTGGTTTATGAGGTCAAGGACTACTCGCTTGAAGTGCCGGATGAACTTGGCGACTTTTTTATTGAGCAAGCCAGGCTAATTCGTGAGCACCTAAAGAGAGGCACACTCGAAGCCTTTGCAGAAGAGTTTCAGTCCGACCTCAAAGAAGGCCTTGATGCGAACGACAAACGTGCCCGGGTGATCAAGGTGCAGCTTATTGCCGCCCTATGTGGGATAAACCATATGTACCGGTTGCACCTGGACCGGAACCATGATGAGGCCCTGGAGATCACCGCCATTCTGGAAGACTACATTCGCAGAGAAATGCCGGGGCAACATCAGAACGAGCGCGGAAGTTTTGGTTTGCTTGGTCTAACGATGTACCTGAAGGGGCGGCTCCTCTCAGCGCAAGGAGACTACGCGAATGCGCAGCAGGCATATGCGCAAAGCAGCGACGCTTACATTTCGCGTCTCGACCAGAAGCTGGAGTTCAAAAAGAAAGGCTACATCGACGAAGATCAATACCGGGAGAAAACCAGCGTAACCGTCCGTCGGGCCGCTCTCGTCTCTGCATTGGGTGTCGGGTATTTGTCGTTTGTTAACAGCAGGATTTCCAAGGCGCTGGCCGCCCTGCGAATTTCACGGGCCGCACTCAAGCAGAACGTCGGGGCAGTGTACGGAGCCTTTACTGACATGTTGTTTTTCGCGTGCCGGCGTGCCGAAGGCAGTTCAGACCCGGTGGTGATGGGCGAGGTGGTTCAAGGATTGGAAAGTTGTTTAAGCACCCTCTCTAACCTGGTTGGCAAGAGCCATTACTTTCATCGGGCCGAGATCGAGTTAGCGACGGCGCTCCATTACCGCGCTAAATCTAACCGGGTTGGGACTGGCGAGCACAATTCGACTAGCGACCATGAGCGGGCGATGGAGCTTTTGAATTCCGCGGTGAAGCACTCTAATGGTGAAGTACCTGGTGAACGTAAAAATCGTCGTCTACTGGCTGAGGCTTTAATCGTCAGGAGCTATGTTAGACGGCACCTGCCTGAAACAGAGCCGGATGATAGGAGCCGGACGCTGATGAGAGCGGAAGAAGATGCCAGATCCGCCCGCAGAGAAGCGGTTGGTAACTCGAGAATGGAGTGTGAGGCCCTGATTGCGCTGGGATCAGTTCAGTTGGCGCAGTCGCGTTTTCAACGGTCAATCAGCAATGAACATATTGCTACTCAGAGGTTGCAGGCAGCGCAAGATTCTTTCCGGACCGCGCTGACTGTTAATAGCGGCAAAAACGTACGCATCGAGGCCGTTTGTTACCTGAAGTTGACTAAACTCAACTTGCTGGATCCGAGTAGCATTGCCCTGGCGCATGATCATTTCAACCGTTGGCAGGAAATCGAAAACCGGGTGGAACATGCATTCTGTCACGCGATGGCCCGAGATCTTAAGAATCAGTTAAGCCAGGGTGGCCCCCTCCTGATAGTCAATGCGGAGGACTCTCTCAGCTATCCTGAATGGGAGGGCCGCCTCATGGAACACTTGCTCAATACAATGCTGACTAAACTCTCGAAGGAAACGAAAACCAGTCGTCATAGCAACAGTAAGTTGCAAAGCATCATTTCCGAGGCTTTGGTGACGAAGATGGAGTTTAAGAAGACTAAAGCCTACGAGGTCTTGAAAGAAAATAACCTGGTTGCCAGACTGCAATCGATGAATGAATGAAAGAAAAAGAAGCTCCAATCGCCGGCGACTTGGTAGAGCCAAGTCCGACCTGCGCTCAGATGGTGCGATCGATTCACAAAAACGAGAACGACTAAGAGCGATTCCCTGATTCACAGATCTTCTTTAATCCTTGAAGCAAGAACATCGACCCTATCCTGACCGAAAAATCAAGGCCCTTCAGCGTCTAACGTTTGACTATTTTCTGAAGGAGACCAATCCGCAGAATGGCTTAGTGCCGGACAGCACCCGGGCGGGATCGCCGTGCAGCATCGCTCCCACCGGGTTTGCGCTCACCGCCTATCCAGTTGGGGTGGAACTAGGATTTCTCACGCGCAGGGAAGCGATCAAACGCACCCTGACGACCCTGCGTTTCTTTTGGAATAGTCCGCAGGGGCGCGAACCAGACGCGACCGGGTACAAAGGGTTCTACTACCACTTCCTCGACATGAAGACCGGGCGTCGCGTTTGGAAATGTGAAATTTCAACTATCGATTCGGCCTTCCTAATCGCCGGAGCATTAACGGCCGCCGAGTATTTCAATCGCGACACCAAAGAGGAATGTGAGGTTCGCACGCTCGCGCAGGCCATGTATGCCCGGGCCGACTGGCAATGGGCACTCAATCGGAAAGAGACTGTAACTCACGGGTGGAGACCGGAAAGAGGATTCATTAAGTATCGTTGGCAGGGTTACAACGAAGCCCTCATTCTGTATGTTCTCGGCCTTGCCTCACCGACGCATCCACTGCCCCCGGAGAGCTATGCCGAATGGACCCGAACCTACGAGTGGGCAAATCTCTATGGTCATGAGTTTGTCTATGGCGGGCCACTCTTCCTGCATCAGCTATCCCACATGTGGATCGATTTTCGGGGCATTCAGGACGAGTATATGCGGCAGAAGGGAATCGACTATTTCGAGAACAGCCGCCGCGCCACCTATGTTCAGCAGCAATACGCGATACGCAATCCGCGAGGATTCAAAGGCTATGGTGAACATATCTGGGGCCTGACGGCCAGCGATGGTCCGGGACCGGCCACGAAAACAATCGGTGGCAAGCGGCGCCGGTTCTACGACTACAAAGCCCGGGGCGTTCCGGATGGACCTGATGACGGCACCCTGGCGCCGTGGGCGGTAGTCGCCTCGCTCCCCTTCGCGCCCGAAATCGTTTTGCCGTCACTCCAATACTTTGACGACACCTATCCCGAGATGACCAGTCAGTATGGATTCAAGTGTAGTTTCAATCCGACATTTGGCGAGGCTTCAGGTGAGGAATGGATCTCCCAGGGCTACTACGGCCTGGATCAGGGTCCGATAGTTTTGATGATTGAAAACTACCGCTCGGGATTTCTTTGGCAGCTAATGCGCCGTTGCCCTTATATCATCGCCGGACTGCGGCGCGCGGGTTTTGCGGGGGGTTGGCTGGAAGGAAAGTAAAATCCTAATCCCTGTTTTCTCTGTGCACCCTCCGGTTTCTCTCTGTGCCTCGATGGTCATTCTTTACCCTGGCTTTGTCCGCCACGGAGACACCGAGAACACGGAGGTTGCACAGAGAGCAGCTAATCGATACCAGATAAGTGGGAGACGTACAGCGCATATGAAGACACTGGTACTTAGTCATGACGAAGTTGTAAACCTTCTGCCGATGAAGGACTGCATCGCGGTGATGCGCGACGCTTTCATCGCGCTCGCCACTGGGAATGTTCATCAGCCTTTGAGAACAATTATGCGGCCGGCCAACGCCGCGGGGGTCATGGGACTGATGCCTTCCTACATGGCCGGCGAACGCGCTGCCTTCGGGTTGAAGTCAATTTGCGTGTTTCCCGGCAACCCGGGCAGGGGTCTAGATTCGCACCAGGGAGCGGTAATGCTTTTTAGTGCCGAGACCGGTAAGCTCCTGGCCATCATGAACGCTTCGGCAATCACTGCTATTCGCACCGCGGCTGCCTCCGGTGTGGCGACAGACTTGCTCGCGCGCGACGATGCCTCGAATCTCGCGATCATCGGCAGCGGCGTCGAGGCCCGCTCGCATTTGGCGGCGATGGCTGCGGTCCGCGCCATCAAGCATTGCCGGGTAGCGAGCCGCAAGATGGAACACGCGCAAAACTTAGCTGAAGAGTTGGGCCCAGACTTCTCGTTTCCGATCGAACCGGTTGCCGGCATTGAAGAAGCTTTGGCAGGCGCTGACTTAATTGTCACTGCAACGTCTGCCAGGGAGCCTGTTGTGAGGCGGGAATGGATCTCCCCCGGGGCTCACTTGAATGTCGTCGGGGCTTGCACCCCACGCGCGCGTGAAGTAGACAGTGCGACGATGGCGGCAGCGAGTCTGTTTGTTGATTGTCGCGAATCGACTCTCAACGAGTCTGGCGACTATTTGCTGGCGTTGCATGACGGCGCCATCGGTGAGGAACATATTCGCGCTGAACTTGGCGAGATCCTGACGGGCAAACACGCAGGTCGAACTTCTGCGGACGAGATTACCTTGTTCAAGTCGCTAGGAATCGGAATCGAAGATCTGGCTGCGGCGGAGTATTTGTTTCGAAAGGCGAGTGCCTCGGAAGCCGGTAGCTGGGTGGAGTTCTAGAGAGAGGCTGGAAGACGATTTTCCATTTCTTATTTTGATTTGGGAATCGCAGATTCAACTGAAGTGCAACAGGTGAATTCGTTCTCGCTCCAGGGGAGCGAGACGTTTATAGCAACGAATCATCATTAAATACTCTTCGCTCCGTGAGGAGCGAATGTATTTCCGGCACACCTGTTCGCTGGCAGTGTTGCGCGCCTCCGGAGCGCGGGCTCAATAGCGCGACGCCGGGCTATAAACATTTCGGCCCGCCGGGGCGAAATCCGAAACTGCACCAGCTAGTTGCACTTCAAAGTTGAATCCACCAATGCAAATGTCATATGGAAAATGATTCGCTCCCATCTTTGGCTGCCATAAGTGACGCGCGACGAATGATCGCCGGTTCAGCGATTCGCACGCCTCTCGTCCGCCTTAACGTTCGCGATACACCGGCTGAGATTTACCTCAAACTCGAAAACCTCCAGCCGATTGGCTCCTTCAAAATCCGTGGCGCCAAAAACGCGATTGGCCATATCGACCCGGCAACTCTGGCGCGCGGAGTTCTCACTGCTTCCGCCGGAAACATGGCCCAGGGAGTAGCCTGGTGTGCGCGTGCACTCGGTGTCCCCTGCACTGTGGTAGCCCCCGAAACTGCGCCGGAAACAAAGATCAAAGCCATCGTACGGCTGGGCGGCCGGGTCATCAAGGTCCCCTATGAAGAGTGGTGGATGGCCTTTGAGACGCGCAGCTTCCCCGGAGTGGAAGCCACCTTCATTCATGCGTTCGATGATCCCAAGGTGATGGCCGGTAATGGCACGATCGCCCTCGAGATCGTGGAAGACCTCCCTGAGGTTGATGCGGTAGTTGTGCCCTGGGGTGGCGGTGGACTGGCCTGCGGGATCGCCGCCGCGATGCGTGAGCTGAATCC
>DATKIS010000790.1:0-2081 GCA_035543975.1 Pyrinomonadaceae bacterium | reverse complement strand
GTGGCCTTTTAATTCAGGCGGTGAAAGTTGCCAATACGTTTCTGCAGAGCGGCCAGTTAATCGTCGAGCAAAAAGGAAGGATCAGAGGAGCGGGCGAAGTATTTAAAGCCCAGAATGACAATCCTGATCCCGTTCCGCTCGTGGTACTGGTGAATGGCGATTCCGCCTCAGCGGCGGAGATCGTCGCCGGTGCTTTGCAGGATCACGATCGCGCATTAATCGTGGGCGAAAACACTTTCGGCAAGGGATTGGTGCAATTGCCCATCCAGCTCGAGTACGATTCGGCGGTGCTCCTGACCATCGCGAAGTATTTCACTCCGTCGGGCCGCTTGATCCAACGCGACTATTCAAACGGCGGCATGTACGACTACTACACTAAGGGTGGTTTGTCCGCTGATAAGAACGCGGCGCCCGTGACGCCGGTGGGCCCCGAAAGCCACACTGATGCCGGTCGC
This sequence comes from Pyrinomonadaceae bacterium, assembly GCA_035543975.1. Lineage (GTDB taxonomy): Bacteria > Acidobacteriota > Blastocatellia > Pyrinomonadales > Pyrinomonadaceae > PSRF01. Next base: position 1,626 of record DATKIS010000790.1, on the reverse strand, counting down.
ACCGTCTACGGTGGCGGCGGTATTTCACCTGACGAGATTGCGAAGCCAAGCCGGATTACTCCGGCTGAGGGCCGGCTTAGTTATTCAATTTTTGCCTTCTCGATGGAAGTGGCCATGGGACGAGTCGCGGGTTTTGAAAACTATAAAATCCAGGGCCCCATCAAGTATGGTCACGACCTGGAGGCCACAGATTTTCCGGTTACTGACGCATTGCTCAAAGAACTAAAGCGTTACGTGGTCAGCAAGCCAGCGTTCAAAGTAACTCCGGAACAGCTGGAGCGTGCCCGCCCGTATGTCGAACAGCAACTGCGTTACGAGTTGGCCACGGCAGCATACGGATCGATGGCGGCAATCCAGGTTATCAACGAGAAGGACCCGCAAATCGCTCACGCTGTCGGGGCAATGCCTAAGGCGCGTGAACTTGCCCTCGCCGCTACCAAACGAGCACGGGCTCGTTCCTAAGCTCCGTAGCGACTGTTTTAGAAATGAAGGGACAGGCCTGGTTTGCCTGTCCCTTTTTTCGTGTGCGCCCAATTCGTGTGAGTTCGTCGAGTTTAAGTGGATCTATCCCCATCCCTCGTCGCGTTTTTTGGCCCGCGCTCCGGATGAGCGCAACACTGGCGGGCCGGAAACACATCTCGCTCCTCTGGGGAGCGAAGAGTATTTAAGGACGAATCGTCGCTACAAACATCTCGCTCCCCTGGAGCGAAAGCGAATTCACCTGTTGCACTTCAAAGTGGAATCCACCAATGAAAACTGAGAAATGAGAAATGGGAAATCCTGGGAATTGCCGGGTGCCCAGCTTCACGATTCACCATTTACCCTTTACCATTCACCTCCTGTGCCCAGACCCCTGATCATCATCAACCACTCAGCCGCCAGGGCTCGCCGCGCCTGGCCCATGATTCGGGAGCGCATCGAAGCTGCGGGCATCGACATTGATTTCCACGAAACCAGGGAGGCCGGAGATGCCACTATAAAAACTCGCGCGTCGCTGAAGACCGGTGTGACCACGATCGCCGTCGTTGGCGGCGATGGAACACTGAGCGAGACCGCCGAGGGCTTCTTTGAGTTTAATGATCGACTTGAGCAAGTCCCGACAGGGGTTAACCCGGCGGCTTCGTTAGCAATCCTTCCCTCAGGCACTGGTGATGACTTTGCGCGTGGGTTAATGGGCGGCGGCAAGGCGCCGCTGGAGCAGTGGATCGACACCTTCATCTTCCACTGCCGGCAGCCAGGAGTTGGAAACGCTCGCTTGGTTGACGTGCTCTATGGCCGTTGCGATGGCTTCACCAAACCCTTCATTTGTTTGAACGCTTCGACTATGGGGATTGGTGGCGAAACCGCCCAGCGGGTGGCCGATCAGGGCGAGTTTATGCGTAGTTTGTCAGGCGAGGTGAGATTTGCGGCCGCGGCGGTCGCAGCCCTGGGCCGTTGGCGGGAACGCCGGGTAAAGGTCTCCATCTATGATGCTGATGGACACCACGAGGAAATTGAAGGCCCGATGAATCTGGTAGCCGTGGCCAACGCACTTTATGCCGGAGGCGGAATGATGCTCTCCCCGGATGCGCGGTTCGATGATGGCAGGCTCGACGTCGTCACCGCGCGCGGTTTGAATCGCGTTCA
>DATKIS010000789.1:0-3755 GCA_035543975.1 Pyrinomonadaceae bacterium | reverse complement strand
TTACGGTGCTGGGGGTATGCCTCTATTGGGGGCCGTGCCCGAAAGGTTATTCGTTACCTTCGGAAGGTCTTAGACCTTCCGCACAATCGGATGGTATAGAGGCACGGACTATATTAGATTTGGGATATGAGTTTGTCATAGGATGCGTGTGAGCCGATCCAATACCAAATCATGGTATCCCCGCTTCTCACGCCTATCGCTCGCCACCCGATCGCGACGCGAACCGAATAGATCGGCTTTACGGGATGCACTCTTTTGAATTGCAAACTTCGATGATGTGGGTTTTCCTTCCAAAGCTCGTAAGCTTCTTCCGCTTGGCGCTGAATGCGAGGAGGTAGGTTCTGGAGTGCTTTTCTGAACTGTTTTGTGGTGCGGGAAATCACAGGCTTTCTTCTAAGGGGCGCGTCTCGCCTTGCTCAAACTCGGCGATAGCTTCATCCGCGAGCGCGGCCAACTTGTCATGGGAGTTTGCGAAAGCCTGATCCCACTTTCCTTCCGCAGCTAGATCCTCCAGCAAGGTCCTGGCCAAGTGGTCCTGATCTTCTTCGGGAAGATTGGCTGCTTCAGCGAATGCTCTCTCAAGAAGTGCTGTCATAACAACTCTAATCTACTCCCACTCACACGCTCAGGCCAAGCTGTAGCGAAGAGTGCTCTCGTCCAAATAGCGGGAGCCTATGCTGCAGCGCCCTTGGATCCAATTGAATCAGCGAAATCTGCGTAATCTGTGGATAGTCCACGTTTGAGACGCGCTCATCTCTTTGCCGGTTCACGCGTCATCCACCAGGAGCTGTATTTGCCTCCTGACATATAGTCGACGATGTAATCCATTGCCGGTGTCTTCTCTCGGACTTGCCTGCCTTGAAACTGAATCCGGCTGTCTTTGACGGTGAACGGGTATTCGCCATAGAGCTTCCCATCGACCGTCAGCCGCACGCTGTATCTGCCGTCTTCGCGGAGCAGGTCTCCGGCCTTGAGGTATGAATTCTTATCGCCACCTGCGGGCTTGAAATACAACTTTAGTTCGAGCCAACGCGGTTCGAGACGAAGCGTTCCGCCGTCTTCACCCACCACCTTACCGTCTTTCAGGTTGACCAACTTTGCTTCATAAAGAGTTGAAGTCTTGTTCTCGATTCCCCGCTTATCCTGCACCCAGGTGGTGAAGGTCAGCGACGATTGCGGGTCGTTGCGTTGGTAGAAGATGTTGCCGTATTCGTTCCACGCGCCTTCGACGAAGTAACGAGGACCGGCCGGCTGATACGGATCCTCGTTTTTACCTTCAACTACCGAGAACGGAAACCTGGTAAACGGCTTATCCTCGGCGGCAAACTCCAGTACGTAATTTCCCGCCGTCAAGGGCTTCACCGATTGGGCCCCGCCCAGCACCTTGTAGCTACTTAACTCCCATAACCCGCCGATGCTCTCGGCGTACCAGACGTAGGTGTTGAGTACTCTGCCGTCGGCAGTCTTGACTAGGGTGGTGAGCCTGCCCCCGCCGTCAGGATCGTACGGATAGTTTGAGGTGCTCTGCTTAGAGGGCGGCGGCAGACACACCGCGTATAACTTGCCGACTCGCAACCGTCCATCGGTATAGCCGACACCGACCGCATCAAGCAGCTTCCAAAAGCTGATACCCGGCGATGTGCAAGGCGGCGCTGTAGTCTGGGCCTGAGTAGCGGAAAGTAAAGCCATGGCCAGGACCATGGCTGGGGCGATTAGCTTCCGGTTCATCTACACCTCCAGGGGTTCTTAACTTCTAGGGAGCATGTCGGCCAGCGTTTCAAAGGTATCGTGCACGGCGCTGTACGACGCGGTCAGTTGTTCGTCGTTACCCTTCTTCGCGTCGGTTTTGAACTTTGCCAGGGCTTCCTTGAACTTGACCAGGCCTTTGGCAAAATCGTCCTTTTGCTCGGCTTTGGTGCCGGTGGGCACACCCAGTTTGAGAAGCGTCTTGCCGCGCTTGATCAAGAGCGCGGACTGCGACCGGATGGCGCGGAAGTCTTTGGCTGGTAAAGCCTCGTGTTGCAAAGGCCGGAGCACATCGTGAAACTCCTCATACGCTTTGACACTCATGCCGTGCTTCCCGTGGCCGTGCTGACTGGCGGCGGTAGCGTTGGATAAGGCGGGCATTGAGCAAATCGTTGCTAATGCGATAATGATGACCAAACTAAGTCGTTTCAAAGTTATCCCTCCGGATCGATTTGGATTGTGAACTTGCCCTACCGAAACTGTAGTGGAAAGAGATTATAATCGAAACGCTCCAGAACGAGACATGCGGCGCTGGCGTCAGTTGCCCGAAATCCCTGATCTCTGTGGTACAAAGCTGCAGTTTCTTGTCTTCTTGGCAAAGATTTTAGCGCACCCAAGCGAGAGACACGGAGCGATCTCATTAGCACCGTGGCTTCAGCCCGGTGATTGGAGCCGGCCACTGATTTGAAACCGTTTTGAACGGTTTTCATGGGCCAAGGAACCGTTCAAACGGTTCCATTCTCAGGCCGCCTGCTCATCACCGGGCTGAAGCCACGGTGTGAATGAGATCGCTCCGCGTGACTGCGGGACTCGACCATTGCCCCTCTGACGTTTTGGTTGCACTCATAGCCGCGCCGTGCAGCCTCTGTTCTTTGTGTCTTTGTGGTAGGTGTTAGGGATCGTTTTTCCAACAAGAAGACCCAAAGAACAAGGAGGATGAACAGAGAAAAGAAACTAAGACAGTCCCTAACGAAATCTTGACTCGGAGCTTTGGATAGAACTACATAGGAACTACATGGCTGAAAAAAGCATACAAGAAACCTACGCCCCCAACCTGGCCTGCTTCGGATGTGGTCCGGCAAACGAAAAGGGCCTGCAGATTCGCAGCTTCCCGCAGGGCGACGAAGTAGTTGCTGACTTCCAAGCTGAAACGTACCAGGAGGCGTTTTCCGGAGTATTGAGTGGAGGCATCATCGGTACGCTGCTCGACTGCCATTGCAACTGGACCGCGGCTTGGTCCCTGATGAAACGAAACGGTCTTGACCATCCGCCCTGCACAGTCACTGCTGACTACACGATTAAGCTCCTCCGCCCGACGCCCACGGATCAGCCTTTGCACCTCGTGGCGCGGGTAGTGGAGGCAACCGAGGATCGTGCGGTCGTCGAAGGGGAACTAATCGCCCACGGTAAGGTAACCGCTACCTGCCGCGGGACGTTTGTCGCCGTTAAGCCCGGCCACCCCGCTTATCATCGCTGGTGAAATGTAAAGCAAACTGTTAGTTTGCGGTCTCGATTACGAACTACTCTGAATGTCAAAACGAAGCCAGCAAACTAACAGTTTGCTTTACGAAAGAATCCCATGCCAGATCTGATTCATCGTCCCCGCAGGTTGAGAAGAACTGAGAACCTGCGCGCGCTGGTGCGCGAAACGCGACTTGCCCCGGAAGATTTCATCCTCCCGTTATTTGCCTGTGCCGGTGAGAAGGTGCGCCGCGAGATCAAGTCGATGCCCGGGGTGCACAATCTTTCCGTGGATGAAATCGCCAGAGAGGCCGCCGGGGCTGCGGAGATTGGAGTCAAGGGCGTGATCCTGTTTGGTCTGCCGGAAGCGAAAGATGAAGTTGGCTCGGGCGCCTATCACGAACAAGGAATTGTTCAGCAGGCCGTGCGGGCAATTCGCCAAGCTGCGCCCGGACTGGTAATCATGACCGACACCTGCCTTTGCGAGTACACCTCACACGGCCACTGTGGCATCGTGCGCGAAGGCGAAGTGGTCAACGATAAGTCGC
>DATKIS010000788.1:0-5313 GCA_035543975.1 Pyrinomonadaceae bacterium | reverse complement strand
ATTCGGCGGCTTGACGCCGCTTTGGTATCCGGCGGCTTGACGCCGCTTTGGTATCCGGCGGCTTGACGCCGCATTGGTATCCGGCGGCTTGACGCCGCCAGTCCGGCGAACACATGCAGCTGTCGAAAGGTTGCGTTGTGGAACCGTTGATGACCTCTAACTCCAGACAGCGGCGTCAAGCCGCCGCAGACCAAAGCGGCGTCAAGCCGCCGCAGACCAAAGCGGCGTCGAGCCGCCGCACTCCACAGGGTTACTCTTGTCCAACAGCCTCTTCAATAATCGCCGCGGCCGCAAGCACCGTTTCCTCCTCGAACGGCCGGCCGATGATCTGCACCCCGATCGGCAATCCTTCCGCGGACCTGCCAACCGGGACCACCGCTACCGGAAGGTCGAAAACGTTGAACGTCTGGGCGTAGCTAAACGCTCGAAACACATTCACGGTCTGCTCGCCAACAGTGACCTTGAGCGCCTCGTTCGCAATCGCCGGAGTCGCTCCCACCGGGGCCAGAATGAGTGGGGACTGAGCCATCCATTCGACCAGCTGAGCCCGCACGCGATCCCTTGCCATCCAGGAAGTGATGTAATCGTCAAGGGCGGGTGGCGGCTCGTTTTCAGCGGTGGCTAGTCTCCACCGCACAAAGTTACCTGCTTTCTCCTCGTGGCCCGAGTAGACATTGCGCAGTTGCACTACCGAGGCTCGCGAAAAGAGCGTCAGCCACATTTCATGGCCTCGCTCAATACCTGGCGGTCGAGTCTCCGCTACGATTAACCCTGAACGCGCCAGGATCTTCGCCGCCGTTTCAACCGCTTGACGGGTTTCCACGGTAACCGGCGAGACTCCATCATCCGCATACCAGGAAACTCGCGCACCGCTCAACGGATGAGCCAAATCGGGATCGCCTGAAGAGTTCTTGATTCCCGCCAGTGCCCTGAACAAGACCCGAAGGTCGTCAACCGAGCGGGCCATTGGACCGATGACCGCGCCCAGTGAATAAGGTCCGGTGTTGGGTGGAAACTGACCGTCGCCAGGCACTCGACCGACCGTTGGTTTCAATCCCGCGATGCCACAGAAGTGGGAAGGAATACGTATCGACCCGGCGAGGTCACTGCCAATTCCACCCGGAGATATGAACGAAGCAATAGCCGCGGCCTCACCTCCGCTCGAGCCGCCAGTGGTGAGTAGCGGGTTATGCGGATTAATAGCCCGGCCGAAAACCGGGTTGTCGGTGGTGTAATCCATCGCCATTTCGGCGGTGTTGGTTTTTCCCAGGATGATCGCGCCGGCGCCTTTGAGGCGCGCGACGGCATCAGCATCCCGCTCGGGAACATAGTCGGCGCGCAAAACCGAACCGCTGGTGGTTCGCAAGCCTGCGGTTTCTATCGTGTCTTTGACCGTCAGCGGTATGCCGTGAAGCGGCCCCAGCGCATCCCCCCGCATAACGGACGCCTCAGCCGCTTTCGCTTTGTCCATCGCGTCAGGAGCCAGCGTCACTATCGCGTTGAGTTTCGGATTGAGATCAGCGATGCGATCGAGATATGCCTGCACGATCTCGACCGGCGATAGTTCGAGACTGCGGATCAGTTCAGCAAGGCTCGTAACGGACTTGGCGGTGATTTCAGTCATGTCAGACGCTGGGGGATCGGAAAGCGGGGGGAACAGGGGGGTCGGAACCGGGGAACAGGGTAAGGGGGAAAGGAAAACACCTTTCTTTACCCGAGTTCACCCCTTACCCATTCCCCATTCCCTATTCCCTTTTCCCCTTCCCCATTCCCCTTTTACCCCATTCCCCTTTACCCCTTTGTTCCCCGTCGTTGATGCGTTTTGCTTTTCATCGACTTCTCACTATAATTTCATTGCTCTGAAAAATCTTAATCACAACCTGCCGGAGTTAGGACCATTGGCCTCAAGGCCAAGTCCGTAACGGCGGAGGAGTGCGCACTTGGCGATTCGCCTCAGCAGGACTTTCGTCCTGCGTAAACTGCATCAGTTGTCCGGCATCATGCCCCTGGGCATCTTCCTGCTGGAACATTTCTACACCAACTCCAAAGCGCTTACCGGGGCCGCCGACTTCAACGAGGCCGTCAAAGACCTGCAGTCGATTCCTTATATCCTGTTCGTCGAGATTGGCGGAATCTTTATACCGCTCATCTATCACGCCGTCTATGGACTGGTGATTACTGTCGAAGCCCGGCCAAACAACCTGGCGTATCCGTACCCCCGAAACTGGTTCTACACAATCCAACGCATCACCGGCGTCGTCCTCTTTTTCTTTATCGCGTTTCACGTTCTCAACTTCCGGTTTGGATTGATTCCCGGGCTAAATACTATTTCCGTGGCTCATCGGCCGGATCTGGCGTTCGACATCGTTTCTCGAGAGTTTCGCATGGTTCCGATCTTTCTGGTCTACATGGTTGGGATCACGGCTACGGTTTGGCATCTGGCCAATGGGATCTGGTTGTTTATGGTTGATTGGGGAATCACGATTGGCGAACGCGCGCAACGATTGACGGGTTATGCGTGCATCGGTTTTGGCGTGGTGCTTGAGCTGGTGGGCATCAATGCCGCGGTTGCTTTCATCCGCCCGGGCGGACTCCTGGGAGGGATTCTCTGAACCATGGCCACTGAGACTAAGATCGCAATTGTCGGCGGCGGGCTGGCCGGACTTGCGGCCGCGATGCGGATTGCCGAGGCTGGTCACGCGGTTGACCTCTTTTCCGTGGTCCCGGTAAAGCGTTCACACTCGGTTTGCGCCCAGGGAGGCATCAACGGGGCGGTCAATACCAAGGGTGAAGGCGATTCCACCTGGGAACACTTTGACGACACCGTTTACGGCGGCGACTTCCTCGCCAATCAACCACCGGCTAAAGCCATGTGCGAGATGGCGCCCTCGATCATCTTCCTGTTTGATCGGATGGGCGTTCCCTTCTCGCGCACCAAAGAAGGCCTGCTCGACTTTCGCCGTTTTGGCGGAACTAAACATCACCGGACCGCATTCGCCGGCGCCTCAACCGGACAACAGCTGCTCTACGCTCTCGACGAACAGGTCAGGCGTTACGAAGCGTCAGGGAAGGTGCGGAAGTTTGAGCACTGGGAAATGGTATCGCTGGTGCTTGATGAAGCGCAGGTGTGCCGCGGTCTGATTGCGATGAACCTCCAGAGCCTGGAACTGAAATCGTTTCCTGCCGACGCGGTTATCGTGGCGACCGGCGGCCCAGGGCTGGTCTTCGGAAAGTCGACCAATTCCATGGTCTGCACCGGCAGCGCGGTGGCAGCTTGTTACCAGCAGGGCGCGAAGTATGCCAACGGTGAATTTATCCAGGTCCACCCGACTTCAATCCCCGGCGAAGACAAGCTGCGTTTGATGTCGGAATCAGCCCGCGGCGAAGGGGGCCGCGTGTGGGTGCCGCGGAAGACGGGCGACACAAGAGCGCCGTCGTCGATTCCCGAGACTGAGCGTTGGTATTTCCTCGAAGAGAAGTATCCCGCTTACGGGAACCTGGTCCCGCGCGACATCGCCACTCGCGAGATATTCCAGGTCTGCATCGAGGGCAAGGGTGTCGGTTCCGACAATCAGGTTTACCTCGATTTGACGCATATTCCCGCCGAAACTCTGGATCGGAAGTTGGGGGCGATTCTCGAAATCTACGAGATGTTCGTAGGCGACGATCCGCGTCATGTGCCGATGCGTATCTTTCCGGGCGTCCACTATTCGATGGGCGGGCTCTGGGTTGACTACGATCAGCGCACCAACATTCCGGGCCTCCTGGCTGCCGGCGAGTGTGACTACTCAATCCACGGCGCTAACCGGCTGGGCGCAAACTCGCTGGTGAGTTGCGTCTATGGCGGCTTTGTGGCCGCGCCCAAAGCGATTGAATATGCCACCAACGTCGAGCGTAACGGCGCCGATGGTTCTCGCGTCTACGATCAGGAGCTAAAGCGCCAGCAGGAAATCAATGATTCGCTGATTAAGCAAAGCGGGACCGAAAACCAGTATGTGCTCCATCAGGAGATGGGGAAGACGATGACTGACAACGTAACGGTCGTTCGTTACAACGCCAAGCTCAAAGAGACAGACAACAAGCTGCTCGAACTGATGGAACGTTACAAGCGCATTTCGATTAACGACTCGAATCTTTGGGCCACGATGGCGCTGCCTCATGCCCGTCACCTCGACAACATGCTGGAACTGGCGCGCGTGATTACGCTCGGGGCGCTGAACCGCAACGAGTCGCGCGGGGCGCATTACAAACCGGAGTTTCCAGAGCGTGACGATGAAAACTTCTTAAAAACGACCATCGCCGAGTATTCGGGTGAAGGCCCGGTGATTTCGTATGAGCCGGTGGATGTTTCGCTGATAACGCCGCGCAAGCGCGACTACAGCAAAGCCAAGAAGGAAACCAAGACCGATCCCGCGGCGCCCAGGCCGAGCGCAAATGTTTAAGGCGCTAGAGAAACAGGCGAATATGTCAGCACAACCACACACCACCAAGGCTTCGCGAGTTCATCCCAAGACGGTCGAGATTCACATCAAGCGCCGTGCGAACCCCGATTCGGCGCAATACTGGGAGCGGTTTGAACTTCCGTATCGTCCCAACCTGAACATCATTTCCTGCCTGATGGATATTCAGAAGAACCCGGTGACGATGGAGGGGACCAAGACTACGCCCCCGGTTTGGCAGATGAACTGTCTTGAACAGGTGTGTGGCATCTGCACTATGGTCATTAACGGACGCGCACGCCAGTCCTGTTCCGCCCTGATCGACAACCTGGAACAGCCAATCAAGCTTGAGCCGATGCAGAAGTTTCCCAATGTTCGCGACCTCGTCGTGGATCGTTCGCAGATGTTCGATCATCTGAAGAAGGTCAATGCCTGGATTGAACTGGATGGAACTCACGATCTCGGTCCGGGTCCGCGCATGGATCAGGAGGACGTGCAGGAACGTTACGCGTATTCGCGCTGCATGACCTGTGGCTGTTGTTTGGAAGCTTGTCCGCAGTATGACGAAGATAACTACATTGGGCCACAGGCGATCGCCCAGGTCCGGCTCTTTAACATGCACCCGAGTGGTGAGATGTCACGCGATGCGCGCCTGGAAGGAATCATGGGCGAAGACGGGATCACCAACTGCGGGAACGCGCAAAACTGCGTCAAAGCCTGCCCGATGGGTATCCCCCTCACCCGCGCCATCTACGAAGAAAACCGCGAGACGATCGTTCACGGCCTGTTTGGGTGGCTCAAACACTAACTTGGAGTGCGTTTTGGAGTGCGGCGGCTTCTTTGGAGTGCGGCGGCTTGACGCCGCTTTGGTCCG
>DATKIS010000787.1:0-5068 GCA_035543975.1 Pyrinomonadaceae bacterium | reverse complement strand
GTTTCCGGTAGAGACGCTTGAAGTGAAGAAGCGGCTTTTGCCGCAGGCGGCCAAAGAAGGCTGGGGTTGTCTTTTCTATCATGATCCGGATGAACCTCTTTGCAAGTTGATTGAGGAGAACGGAAAGCTACTCGCTGTTCCTTATAGCAATGGAGTCTGAATGTCCCGGCTGAGCAAGGTTCTTGACCAAATACTTCGTGGAAGCTCGGATGCGAACATCGACTTTAGTGATTTGTGCAAGTTGCTTGACGCCTTAAGGTTTCGCGAGAGAGTCAAGGGCAGTCACCACATTTTCAACCGGGATGGAGTGGATGAAATCATCAACCTGCAGCCGAAGGGTTCAAGGGCTAAGCCGTATCAGGTACGACAGGTAAGACAATTAATCATCAAGTACAACTTAGGAGAAGATGATGTCTAAGTATGAGATGGTGATCTATTGGAGCGAAGCAGATGGCGCTTTCGTGGTAGAGGTTCCTGAGTTACCAGGCTGTATGGCAGATGGCGCTACCTATCAAGAAGCCGTCGCACATGCAGAGGACATTATCCAAGAATGGATTGAAACCGCCAGGACTGAAGGGCGTTCCATCCCAGAGCCGAAGGGTCGTCTGATTTACGCATAACCCAAAACTACCAGAAACATGGAAACAGTAAAGATCGGAATCATCGGCGGCAGCGGGCTCTACCAGATGCCCGAACTGTCCGACGTTAGGGAAGTGGAAGTCGACACACCGTTCGGCCGCCCGTCAGACGCATTCATGATTGGCACGCTGGAAGGGCAGCGAGTCGCGTTCTTGCCGCGACACGGGCGAGGACATCGATATACCCCTACCGAGCTTCCGTTTCGAGCAAACATCTACGCGATGAAGCTGCTCGGAGTTGAGCGAATACTGTCCGCCTCGGCGGTCGGTTCGTTACAGGAGCAGTATGCTCCGCTCGATATGGTGATTCCGGACCAGTTTTTCGATAGGACGCGAGCGCGGGCCCCTGAGTCAACCTTCTTCGGTGAAGGCATTGTCGCCCACGTGAGCTTTGCACACCCGGTGTGTGGCGAGTTGGGAGACGTCCTAGAAGAGGCGTGCAAGGTTGCGGACGTCAAAGTGCACCGCCGGGGTACCTACATCTGCATGGAGGGGCCGGCGTTTTCCACCAAAGCTGAGTCGGAAGTTTACCGAGGCTGGGGAATGGATGTTATTGGGATGACGAACATCCATGAGGCAAAGTTGGCCCGTGAAGCTGAGATCTGTTATGCCACTCTCGCCCTGGTTACGGATTACGACTGTTGGCACCCGGGACACGAGGCAGTCACGGCTGACGCAGTGTTTGAATATCTAACTAAGAATGTGCGAAACGCTCAGCTGATCATCAAGGAAGCGGTCAAAGGGCTGAGCAGCCAGCAGCGAAACTGCAAATGTGACACGGCGTTGAAACACGCGATTTTTACTGCCCCAAGTCTCTGGCCCGGCGAAACCCAAAAGAAACTCGAGGCCATCATCAAAAAATACGCAGTGGCGTGATAGAAGTGGCATCAAATGAGGAGAACTTCGATTTGTACCGGATCGAGCGGCCTTTAAGCCGGCTTGATCGCTTAAGGGGAATTATGAAAAGGTTTTTTGTGACACTAAGCGTGCTGGCGATCGCATTGTTTGTCTCGGTTCCGGCTTTCTTTGCGCAGGGGGCTGCGAAGACTGGCCCTGATGCATCGACGCTTCGTGATCCGGAGTTGGAGAAGGACTCTTTACACAACCTTGAGGTGGCGCGTCATTACTTCAAGTTGAAGAAGGCATATGTAGCGGCGATTAGGCGTTGCGAAGAAATTGACGCGGGCAATCCAAATTTCGCCAAGATGGATGAAGTGCTATTCATTGCCGGCGAAAGCAGCCTGCGACTGGCTGAGACGGGTGGCAAGCAAAAGACGAAGGTGGTGATGCCGGACGCTCTGCTGGCCCAGGAGAAGCAGGACACGCAGTACAAGACGCCTGAGGAGCTCAGGAACGATGCGCGAGTTTATCTGTCACGCCTGGTCAATGACTATCCAAATAGCGCCTTTCGCAAGCAGGCATTGGCGGATTTGGAAAAGCTTGGTGGACCGTTGAAGCCTGGTGAAGAGCCGGTGTCGACGCAACCACCTCCACAGCTTAAATCCAGGACGTAGGAACGGAAATCTGAGATCTCAAATCTGAGATTTCAGATCTCAGATCTCAGATTTCAGATCAGATCGCAGATTTGAAATCATAAAAACTGAAAACTGAAAACTGAAAACCAATATGTCACTGCTTGTAGTCGGTTCCGTCGCATTCGACGCGGTTGAAACGCCCTTTGGGAAAACGGAAAAAATGCTGGGTGGCTCGGCCTCTCATTTCTCTCTCTCCGCCAGTTATTACACCGACGTGCAGATCGTTGGCGTCGTCGGCGGTGATTTCAGCGATGCTGAACAACAGGTCTTCGATGCGCACCACATCAACACGAGCGATCTTGAACGCATTCCCGACGGGAAGACGTTCAGATGGTTTGGACGTTACGACTATGACCTCAACGTCGCCCATACCCTCGATACGCACCTGAACGTGTTTGCCGACTTCAAGCCAAAACTTTCGGAAGCCTCGAAGAATGCGCGGCTAGTCTTCCTCGGCAACATTCAGCCGGACTTGCAGCGCGGAGTGCGCGAGCAGGTCCCCAACGCCGAGCTCGTCGCGCTCGACACCATGAACCTCTGGATCGACGTCGCCAAGGAATCACTAATCACGACGATCAAGGGCGTAGATGTGGTGATTATCAACGATGCCGAAGCCAGGCAATTGACCGGCATACCCAATCTCATCAAGGCCGCGCGAGCGATACTTTCGTGGGGACCGAAAGCGCTAATTGTTAAGCGCGGCGAATACGGGGCAGCCCTTTTCACCCACGACAACTACTTTGCTATCCCTGCATATCCCCTCGAGTCGGTCTTCGATCCAACCGGGGCCGGAGATACATTCGCCGGCGGTTTTATGGGTTACCTTGCAAGTCAGCCCAAACTGGACGACGCGGCGATGAGGCGGGCGATGATTTTCGGCTCCGTGATGGCGTCATTCAACGTCGAAGAGTTTGGCACGGCCCGGGTCGAGCGACTCACGCATGATGAGATTAACGAGCGTTTTCGTGCATTCAAACAGATGACCCATTTTGACGAGATACCGTTTGAAAGAGCGATGCCCGTGGCCCAGTGACTAACTTGAGGCTTTATTCTTCAAACCCGGTCCGAGGGTTCCAGGGTCGAAGTCTAGCCACCAGTTCAAGTTCAACGTAACGTAAGATCGTAGTATTCAAGGGTTGACCAGGAGGTCCTATGTTTTGTCCAGTTTGCGAATCCGAGTACGAGGTTGGTATCACCCGGTGTCCCGATGACGACACCGAGTTAGTCGACCGCTTGACGTCTGAGAACACACTTCACGATTCAAGCGAGGCGAGTTTTGTTCCCTTGCATCATCTGGGATCGCCGGCCGAAGCAGAAATGGTGAACGACATTCTGGTGAACAACGGAATTCGGTCGGTTATCAAATCAGGTGGAGCTGACGCGCTGTCTCCTTTGTTGTCAGCTACAACTGAAGGCGCTGTGATCTTTGTCGACGAACGAGACTTTGATCGGGCCAAAGAACTTTACGCGTCCTTTTTCGGGGATGACACGACTCCGCTAACCGGCGGTATGGTCGAAGAAGAAGAGCCCGAACGTTAGATCGGCCATCATCAAGTTCAATCTTCATGACAAAGTTGGCTTCGCCCAGTAGTCGAAAGTATCGCTCCTGGGCGGCGCCCACCTCTGACTAATCAGTACAGAATGACGAGTGAAGCAAACGATCCCACCGCGGCCATCGCGGTACTGATCACCGCGCCAAACTCTGACGAGGCCGCTAAGCTGGCAGAAATGCTCGTGGGCCGGCGTCTGGCTGCGTGCGTTCAGATATTGCCGGGTATCGAATCGGTTTATCGGTGGCAGGGGAAGATCGAACGGCAGCCAGAAGTCCTGATACTGGTCAAGACAACCCGGGCCAGGTTTGACGAGCTGGAAAGGGGAGTGCGCGCCATCCACAGCTATGAGACGCCTGAGATAGTAGGCTGGCCGCTGACTCTGGGCTCAGCTCCGTATCTTGAGTGGCTAAGCGCGAGCCTGCAGGCTGACGTGAATGAGCTGTAACCGCTACTGCTTCTCGGGAGGTCGGAACGGGTCAGCAATCTCAGAAATGGAGTGATTATCCATCCGCAAAGAGCTTTGGCTGTCCACGATGATCTTAACCACTTCCGCGGGCGAATCAGTAAGGTGTAACAACTTCAGATCCTGTTCGGTTACTTTTCCTTCCTTCATCGCGAAATCGCGAATCCAATTCAGCATTCCCGCCCAGTAATCAGAACCAAAAAGCACAACCGGGAAGTTGCGAATCTTCTTCGTCTGGATGAGTGTCAGGGCTTCGAATAATTCATCGAGCGTGCCGAAGCCTCCGGGGAAAATAATGAAACCCAGGCTGTACTTTACAAACATCATTTTCCGAACGAAGAAATACTTAAACTTCAGTCCCTTGGTCAGGTATGGGTTGGAACCCTGTTCAAAGGGAAGTTCGATGTTGCATCCAACTGAAAGTCCGTCGGCCTCGAATGCGCCGCGATTGGCGGCCTCCATGATTCCGGGGCCACCCCCCGTGATCACAGCGAAACCCGCCTTGGCTAACAACCCGGCGGTCTCCTGCGCGGCTTGATAGTAGGGATCGTCAACACGGGTTCGTGCGGAGCCGAAGATCGAGATGCCGCGTGTGAGGGTCGCCAGCTCGTCAAAGCCCTCGACAAACTCGCCCATGATGCGGAAAACGCGCCAGGTGTCGGTATGCGTAAACTCATCCGGCCCCGGACTCTCGAGCAGTTGCTCATCCTGAGTAGCGCCGGGTGGATGTTCGTCAGGTTGTTTGATATCGGCCATATGCCTCCCGATGTCCGACACACTTTAGTTTGTCGCCAGCCGGCGAAAGTTGTGACTGGCGCAAGTCACTCTGGTGACGAGTGCTCACCAAGCCTATCGACAAACTGAAGTGTGTCGGACATT
>DATKIS010000786.1:0-4155 GCA_035543975.1 Pyrinomonadaceae bacterium | reverse complement strand
CCCGCTCTTTATTTGGTTCTTATATGGTACGTCCGCCACCCTAACTCCTTCACTGCCTTGGACAACTTCTCGGAATCATCGGGCCACCACCATTCGGGATCCACCTTCAGCGGCACTTCATCTCCCGAATAAAAGGCATTAAAACTCGACCAGCAGTAATCCTTGGCGGCGTTCACTAATCCAGCTTTTACTGGATTAGCATGAATGTAATTGATCTTCTGCCAAATCATCCAAGCGCTCCATAGCGGTATTGCTTTAAAGCTCTCCTGCCAGACTTGAAAAAACCCTTCAGAGTCCAGTTTGAAGTCAATGCCTACAGCTTTCTTTGTAATAGCCCGCGCCGATAGACTCTTCATCTTGCCAGTAAACTCTTGAATTTTTCCGTCTTTTGGATTGACTAGCAGATGCAGATGATCCGGCATCAAAACATAAGCAATTAACTTACAAGGCCACTCATCAAGTAACGATCTTAGAGTATCGATGAACGAGTGGCAGCAGAGTTCCTGCTTGAATACCGGAACCCTATCCAAGAAGTTTCCTGTAACAAAGTGTAGAGCGCCTGGAAGATTTTGATTGGACCACTTGCGCGCCATAGGGTAAGGAAACAAAAAATAAGAGCGGGGGCAAGCCCGCCTTCCCAACCCCGAGATCCTGCAACTGCTCAATTATTTGCTAGGTTGAAGGCCCCCCCGGAAACGAGCGGGGGCAAGCCCGCCTTTCTTACCCTGAGCTGCTTCAACATCCTTGTCAGATTCAAGATTGAAAGCCTTCCAGCTTGATACCGCTCGAGAGCCTTGAGTTTCTAACAGCCATCTACTCCAACTCCAGCATCCAAATATCACTTTCTGAAGACGACACTGTGTAATAAAGCAGCCGCCCATCGCGGCTGATGGCGATACTTCGAATCTGCTCCGACTGTCGCGAAATCAGTTCACGCACCTTTTTCGTGGCGATATTCGCCACCAGGGCTTTCCCTTCGTTAGAGAAAACTAACCGGTTACTGTCCGGAAACCACATCGGCAGCGCGTCATAATTCGCCAGTTTCTCGTAACGCTTCGTCTCAAACGAAAAGTATCCGATTCCCAGGCCGCTGCTCCCACTAAACGAGCCGGCCAGCTTTTTCCCATCCGGCGACCAATCCCACGCGACAAAGAAGTCTCCAGGGTTTTCCATGGGCGGGATCGACTCAGGCTTTTGGTCTCGCAAACCTGGGCCCAGCGCGAGGATGTAAGAAAGCCTGTTGATTCGGTAAAGCAGTTGGCTACCGTCCGGCGAAAATAACGGAAATGAAGTGCCCGGTTCACCATCAAAAGTAACCTGGCGAAGGTTGGTCCCGTCAGCGTCAATCATCCAAATCTCGTAGACTCCGCTGCGGTCCGAGACAAAGACAACTTTCTTCCCGTCTGGCGACCAGCGGGGGTAACGGTCAAAGAACTTGTCATTGGTCAAATCGCGGGGGTTGGCGCCGTCGCGGCTCAGGATGACGATGTCGTCCTGGGTCCGGCGCGGCACCCGCATGACAAACTGCTTGCCATCGGAGGAAAGTTCGGGCCGAACGATTTGGCGATCTCCCCGAGTTACCCAGGTGGGTTCACCGATAGCTTTTTCATTTACCACATCAAACTCGACGGCCTGGATATTGGATTGACTGTTTGTCTGGACGTAAATCATCCGTTTGCCATCTCGCGAGAAATTCAGATGGCTGCTGAACTTCGACGGAGTGACGACCGCCTCAGGTTCGGTTAAGACTTTGCCCGTCTCCTCATCGATAGCAGCGCGCCAGAAGTTCATGTTGCCGCTGCGGTCGCTGGCGAAATAGAGATACTTACCGTCCGGCGACCAAATCGGGTTCCAATTCGTTGAGGCGTCGCGCGTGATCACGACCGGCTCTCCACCCGTGCTGGGAATAATCGCAATATCACTCCGGCCGACGCCGGGCGGCATGAACCAAAAGGCGATCTGACTGGCATGCGGCGACCACACCGGCTGCATGGCGTCGCGGTCAGTGAGCAGGCGCTTTGCTCCCGTGGCCACATTAACTATCCAGAGCTTGCTGGGAATCGTGTTTCGCACACTCGGCGCATCAAAACCAGCTTCGCTATAGACGATCTCCTTACCATCCGGCGACCAGGACGGATGGAAACCTCCAGCAGTAACCGGGCGAAGATTCTCCCCGGTGGCTTCCATAACGTAGATTCCCGCAGGCGCGCGGTCCGATCGAAAGGCTATCCGTTCCCCGTCGGGTGAGAAGACCGGTTGGCTGTCGTCCGCAGCGGAATCCTTCGTCAGCAACGTCGGATTCTTTCCACCCACGCGCAGCGAGAAGAGGTCGAAGTTGCCATTGTTCTTGCCGGCATACACGAAACTCTTCCCGTCAGGCGCAAGACTGGGGAAGAATTCGGTTCCCGGCTGATCGGTGAGTTGCATATGCGTAGCGCGTGACCAGTCAGGCGCTGGCGGAGTTGTCTTGAAAAAGAACCAACCGGCCAGGACGGTCAGCAAAACTGCCAGTCCGGCTGTGATGGGCCAAAACCAGCGCCGCGAAACCTGCTGCCAGGCCAGGCCCGTTAGTTTCCGGTGACGACGACTTGATGGAGAGGAATCCATCGTGCGAAGCAATCGGCGCACATCGGCGCGAAAGTCGGAAGCCGTTTGGTAGCGCAGATCGCGGTCCTTCTCGAGTGCTTTGTCCAGCACCAGGTCCAACTCTGAAGGTAGGTGGGGATCTGAAGATGCGGCGGAACCGGGTTCGCTCGAAAGGATCGCGTTCACCGTAGCCTGGCGAGTGGCGCCGGCGAAAGGCTTTTCCCTGGTTACCAACTCGTATAACACGACTCCCAGGCTCCAAAGATCGCTGCGGTGATCGATTGTTTCCCCGGTGGCCTGTTCGGGTGACATATACGCGAGCGTGCCCATGGTCACCCCCGCCTGGGTGTGCGCTGCACCTGGCTCGCCCGGCAAGACACCGGATTCTGTAAGCTTGGCTAAGCCAAAGTCCAGCACCTTCACGTAGCCATCTGCCCGCACCATGATGTTGTCTGGTTTGATATCACGATGAACGATACCTGACTGGTGGGCAGCCGCGAGCGCTTCCGCCACCTGGGCCACGATTGACAGGACCTCGCGTAACCTCAGAGCGTTACCCATCATCGCCCTCAGCGTTTGCCCCTCGACAAACTCCATGGCGATGAAGTGAAGACCGTCTAACTCGCCGACTTCATAGATAGTGATGAGGTTGGGATGATTCAGCGCTGAGAGTGCCTGCGCCTCACGTGCGAAGCGATTGGCCCTTTCAGCATCCGCCACAAATTGCGCCGGAAGAATCTTGAGCGCCACCAGGCGGTTGAGCTTGGTTTCGCGCGCCAGGTAAACCTCACCCATCCCGCCTATGCCCAGGAGCGACTCAATCTGGTAGGTGCCAACCTCCTCGCCCACGAGCGAAGCCTGTTTGAGGTTTGCGTCCTTCGCGAGCATCTGCGCCGCCACCTTCATGGCGGAACGCTCCATAAAACCCGACGCTTGAGATTGGGCCTGGACTAGACTCATTACCTCCTGGCGCAACTCTGAGTTGCCATCGCAGGCGTCGGTCACAAACTGTTCCCGATTCTCCGGGGGCAGTTCCAGGGCCGCGTCGAGCAACGCGTCAACTTGTTTCCAAAGTTCGGGGTTCATTGTGGGGCTCTGTACCGGGACGATCCACGAAATCACACGAACCGGCACGCGGGAAGGTCTTGGTTCAAGTTATTTCGTGTCCTTTCGTGGATTGTCTGCTTCAGCCTCAAAGTATTAATCAAGCGCGACTCAGCTCTCGATACAGCCAGGCCTTCGCCTTGTTCCATTCGCGCATCACCGTGATTGGCGCCACCTTAATCACCTCCGCAGTCTCCTCGACGCTGAGTCCGCCGAAGAAACGCAATTCCACAATCTTGCTTTTGCGTTCGTCAATTTCGGCAAGACTCTTGAGCGCCTCATCCAGGGCCAACAAATCCATGTCCTTGTCGCCTGCCACGGTCATTGCTTCTTCCAGGGAAATGTGCCGGGCCTCGACCTTATCGTCGACTCGCGGGCGCTGACGCGCAAAGTCCACCAGGATGCGCCGCATCATCTGGGCCGCCACCCCGAAAAAGTGGGCTCGGTTTTTCCACCGCACTTCTT
>DATKIS010000785.1:0-4268 GCA_035543975.1 Pyrinomonadaceae bacterium | reverse complement strand
CCCGAACCAATTCGGTGCCGGTGATTGTTGCCCAGTGGATGGCAACCGCCTTAATTCTGTTGTTCAGTTTGATGCTACTAAGAATGGGCGCTATTCCCGGCGTGCAATTAGTCCGAAGATTAATGAGGCGGGGGGCGAAGCCCGCTATCGAGGCCCATGCTCAGGGTATCCGGGAAAAGACTGTGGGAACCAGCAGATTCGGGTTTCCCAGTCTATTAGACACCGGACTCTTCCGCACCCTGGCCATAAGTTTCCTGCTCGGGTTTGTTGCTTTACTTTCCATTGTCATCATTTTCACGTTGTTCGAACTGTGGCGTTTTATCGGCACTAATCATGTGCCCGCCGGAATCGTCGTGAGATACCTGGCGTCGCTTCTGCCGGTGGTCACGGTTGAACTGTTCCCGGCGACCATGCTGATTACGGTCCTCATCACCTACGCGATGCTGGCGCGACGCAGCGAAGCAGTCGCGTGGTGGGCATCGGGGCAGAGCGTCTATCGGCTCATGATCCCGGGCATCTTGTTCGCAGCCGCTGTCGGCGGTGGAATGTGGCTGGTTCAGGAGCATGTAATGCCGTCAGCGAACATCAGGCAGGAAGTTTTGCGGGCCCGAATCAGGGGCGGACAACCGCGGGCGATTACTGGAGCGGGCCGGCACTGGCTGGCATCTATGGAAACCGGGCGCCTCTATTCCTATGAGTTTGACGACCAGCACGCGGTGCTGAATGAGCCCACAATCTTTGAGTTGGATGCTGAAGGCGTCCACTTGACCAGGGTCACTTCCGGGAAGATGGGGGCGTGGGTTGCGCCAACAGATATGACCGTTAGCGACGCCGAGACCATCTCTTTTCAAGGGATGAATGTCGTGCGACAGGTGGCAGCCGAGACGAAGATAGCCGGGATGGATCCCTTGCAGGTTTTTAAGCCGGCCAACGATCGCCCTTCGCAGCTGAGCGTACCGGCCTTAAGGAATTACGTGATGGCGGCGAAACGGCGTGGAGTAGACGTGTCGTCGTTAGTATTGGCACTTCAGCGAAAATACGCGAATCCGTTCAGCGTTCTCATAATGGCGTTTATCGGCATGCCACTGGCGCTGGCATTTGGCCGGCGAGGCGCACTGGTCGCGATGTGTATTGCGGTTGGGGTCAGCATTGCTTACTGGGGAGTTGGCGGAGGGTTTCAGCAGCTTGGGAATCATGGGTTGTTGCCGCCCGAGGTCGCGGCCTGGTCCCCGCCCGTGTTGTTCCTGGCGATGGGAACGTATTTCCTGTCGAGAGTGCGTACTTAGCCGGAAATGCTCAAGGATGAGAGCCTCATCTGGAGGGGCACCTCATCTGGAGGGGCACCCGAGCCTTTACCCAAGATCCACCTAAGCCCTCAACGGCCGCCGGACAGTAGCCCGACTGTGAGAGAGGGCTCAGCCTCAACAGAACATCCGGGAACCAAACACACAAAAGGCAGGAAGCCTCGCGACCTCCTGCCTACTGCCTACTGCCTACTGCTTACTCTTCTAGGTTCCCGTTTCCCAGCTCGAAATGTACTCAAGCTGTTCTGCCGTCAGCGTATCAATTGACAGCCCCAGGGCCCGCAGTTTCAAGCTCGCGATTTCGGTATCCACTTCCTTTGGCAGCAGGTGGACGCCGGGGGCGAGCTCGCCTTTCTTCTTCACCAGATATTCGACTGAGAGCGCCTGATTCGCAAAGCTCATGTCCATGACGCTCGCCGGGTGTCCCTCGGCAGCTGCCAGGTTAATCAAGCGGCCTTCGCCGAGAACCATTACCCGATTGCCGTTAGACTTCAGCGCATACTCTTCAACGAACGGCCGGACACTGACTACGTCCGCCGACAACTCGCGAAGCGCTACCAGGTTCAACTCGAGATCGAAGTGACCACTGTTGCAAACGATTGCGCCGTCTTTCATCTGTTCAAAGTGGTGGCGATCGATAACGTGGCGATTGCCGGTTACGGTTATGAAGATGTCGCCTAATGGGGCGGCTTCGGCCATCGGCATGACGCGGAAGCCGTCCATCACGGCTTCAACTGCTTTGATAGCGTCGATTTCGGTAACGATTACATTCGCGCCCATACCGCGAGATCGTAATGCCACGCCCTTACCACACCAGCCGTAGCCAACCACCACGATGTTGCGACCGGCCAGCAGGATATTAGTGGCTCGGATGATGCCGTCCAGGGTGGATTGCCCGGTACCGTAACGATTATCGAAGAAGTGTTTGGTTTGAGCGTCGTTCACCGCGATGGTGGGGAAGGTCAGGACGCCAGCCGTCTCCATGGCTTTCAGTCGCTGAATACCGGTGGTCGTCTCTTCAGTAGAGCCGATTAATTCCTTGACCTGATCGGCGCGCTCCTTGAGCAGAGTGGCCACCACGTCTGAGCCGTCGTCGATAATGATCTCGGGATGAAAATCGAGGGCGGTACGCACGTGACGATTGTAGGTTTCGGTTGATTCGCCCTTGATTGCGTAAACCGGTATGCCCCAGTCGGCAACCAGCGATGCCGCCACGTCGTCCTGGGTGGAAAGGGGATTGGAGGCAATCAAAACAGATTCGGCGCCGCCAGCCTGAAGGGCACGGGCGAGATTCGCTGTTTCGGTGGTGATGTGGGCGCAGGCTACCAGTTTCAAGCCTTTCAGCGGCTTCTCATCGCCGAAGCGCTCACGAATCAAGCGCAGGACCGGCATTTCGCGTTCGGCCCATTCAATTCGCTGCTTACCCTGTTTGGCTAAGCCAATATCTTTAACGTCATACTCCATCGAGCGTGTTGCACTCATTACGACATCATCCTTTTTATGAACTGTTAGTAAGTAACTATTGTCAGAACCACCTGCGTGAGCGGGTGGACGTCAGAACCACCTGCGTGAGCGAGTGGACGTCAGAACCACCTGCGTCAGCGGGGTGGTCAAAGGGGCAGCCAGGCAAATTGTGGCCTGCGCTCCCAGCAGGAGGAATTACACTCCAGCAGCGTTCCGAAGCGACTCGGCTTTGTCGGATTTCTCCCAGGTAAAGCCGTCTTCCTCACGACCAAAGTGGCCGTAGGCGGCAGTCTGCTGATAAACAGGGCGGCGAAGATTCAACTCTTCCATGATTCCGCGTGGGGTTAGGTCGAAGTTGCTGCGCACCAGGTTGGCCAGGGCGTTCTCGCTGATCCGGCCTGTACCCTTCGTGTCGACCATCACAGACACCGGCTCGGCCACGCCGATCGCGTAAGCCAACTGAACTAAACAACGATCAGCGAGCCCCGCGGCCACGATGTTCTTGGCCACGTAACGCGCCATGTAGGCAGCCGAACGGTCAACCTTCGTCGGGTCTTTGCCCGAGAAGGCGCCGCCGCCGTGGGGAGCGTAGCCGCCATAGGTGTCTACAATGATCTTGCGCCCGGTCAACCCGGCATCGCCCTGCGGGCCGCCGGTAACGAATCGACCAGTCGGATTGATGTGAATCTTGGTGTCGGCATCCATGAGTTCTGATGACACGGTGCTGCGGATGACTTTCTCTTCGATCTCAGCTCTCAACTGTTCATTCGTTACATCATCAGCATGCTGCGACGAGATAACGATTGCGGTAGCCCGGAAAGGGCGTCCATCACGATATTCAATCGTAACCTGAGACTTTCCATCAGGTCGCAGGTAGGGAAGGTCACCTGATTTGCGAACTGCGGACAAACGACGAGCAAGCAGATGTGCTAACTGAATCGGTAACGGCATCAATTCGGGGGTTTCGTTACAAGCAAACCCAAACATGAGTCCCTGGTCGCCCGCGCCGCCCGTATCCACGCCCATGGCGATATCAGGTGACTGACGATCAATAGCTGACAAAACACTGCAGGTGTCACAATCGAAGCCATACTTGCCACGGGTATAGCCAATATTGCGAATCGTTTCTCGCGCAACCCGGCCGTAATCGACGTGTGCTTTGGTCGTTATCTCGCCGGCCATGACCACTAAACCCGTAGTAATTAAGGTCTCACAAGCGACGCGCGAAGTCGGATCCTCTGACAACGCCGCATCCAAAACTGCGTCTGAGATTTGGTCGGCAATCTTGTCGGGATGGCCCTCGGTGACAGACTCGGACGTAAATAGAAAACCTGATTCAGTACTCAATTGGGCTCCTTTGTATTAGCAAAACGGAGGTGATTGAAAAAGACCGCGTAGCGTAGCAAGACGGTTTAGGGGTGTCAAGGCAGCATGCTTTGGGGTACTGGTTCCTGACATGGTCTGAAACTTCGCGAAAATTCATTCGACCTTGCGATGCTC